>DAHWKG010000068.1:0-2318 GCA_027343765.1 Sulfobacillus sp. | reverse complement strand
AGCGGATACGATGTGAGGTGTGGGCATCGCCTGTTGACTGGCCGTGTCAAGAAGCTAGATGCGGGTGTCAAGTTCCTCCAATTACGGTAATCGCGCGACCCAGACGAGCGCTTGCAGGCGAGCCGGGTACGCACCAAATCGCGATAAAGATTCACGGCCGTGAGGCTGTCCGCCAGTAAATCCTCAGCCGACTTTCCGCCGTCACGGCGATCAGCTTTCACTCGGTCCGTGGCTTGATGACCTCTAAGATCTCGCAGACCACATTGAGCCCTTGGAGATGCTGCGCTATACCAAACCCCGCGGAGGGGCTTCGTAGCATACCAAGAGCGCGTTTGCGTCGAATTTCCGCTGACGGATACGCGGTTCCCGAAGACACCAGTCCTCCCTAGGAAATGTTTTCCACGACACCCGTAGTATGCGCCCACGACGATTCGGAAGCTCGGCTCGTGTCATGATTCTGCCTGAAAAAGCCTAACCATGCTACAGTTTTGGCTGTGGTTGCGACAGCTGTCCCATGGAAGTGCCACAACCCTGCCCCAGACGGTCATATCAAGAAGGCCCACTCTAAGGCTATCCCCGCCAAAGCTATCGCGTATCTAAGCCATCGGCCATCAAACGAATCCACCATACAACCGCCCACGCCCGACACATGCTTCGGACTACCGCAAAAGATCCGGTTGCGGTCCGACTTTTAGGATGTTCTATTAAATCCAGGCCCGATAGGCTCACCCGCGTGCCGTGTATATTCCGACTGAGGAGGTTCCCTAGCATCACAATAAATAGTATTATCAGAGCGCGATATCTAGATACGTTATGTTCGGCAGTAAAAATCATGTTATATGTGAATGAAATTCCGGAAGGTATTCAGGAAAGGGGACTAGCCGCATGACGATGGTCGCGATTATTCTTGTCCTCGTCGTATTGGCCTTTGCCTGGAGCATTGGGGCGCATTATACGGGAGCGTGCATGGGCATGCCCTATGGATCCGGTTCGATCGGGCTTTGGCCCGCGTTGGTGACGATGGCCGTCCTCGCATTCTTCGGAGCCTTGGTGGCGAGTCACGGGGTTGAACTAACGGTCGGGCGGGACCTCATCCAAGCAGCGCGGGTTAGCCTCTGGGGTGCGGTGACGATAGTTGCGGCTGCGTTTATTCTTACCACGCTTTACACGGCCGCTAAAGTGCCCACGTCCACCATCCAAATACTTGTGTTTTCTGTGGCGGGTATGGCCTTTGGTGCCGGAATCGGTATTCATTGGAACACGATCGGTCAGTTGGCGATCGTGTGGGTGCTGGCGCCACCCTTAGCCACGGGCTTGGGCTATGTCTTTACCCGTGCCTTGGATCGGGCCGTGAGCCCCGTTCCGGCACTCGACGCAAAAGGTGCCCCTGCACAGAACGGGGGCATTCCGCGGGCGCGTACGATATCGGTCCTGGCCCGCGTCTTGGTAGTCATTGGAGCGGCTGCCTCCTTCACCATGGGGGCCAACGACGTTTCCAACGCCAGCGGCGTCTTCCCGATGACCCATCTCTTCAATGTTTGGATCGCTGGCCTCATAGGGGGTGTGGGGCTTTTTCTTGGCGTGATCACATGGGGCCAGCCGCTCTTAAAGAAGGTGGCGTTTGATGTCGTTCACGTGGATCTGTCCATGGCCAGTGCCGCGCAATTGGTTCAGGCGACGGTCGTCTTGCTAGCCGTATCGCTCGGGTTTTTCACGTCGATGAACCAAGCCCTCGTCGGCGCCATGGCGGGGGCCGGATTGGCTCGTGGCCGCCATACCATTCAGTGGCCCAGCATTTGGAACATCATCAAGGGATGGCTGGTGGGCCCGCCGTCGGGGTTCGCGTTGGCTTTTTTGCTTGCCAAACTCTTCGGTATGTGGGTGCGTTTATAGGGGGCAAGGGGGAACGGCGCTCATGCCGTGCAGGCTGCCTTACGGGGGCACCTCCATAAGTTGCTGATAGGGTGAAAAGAGGCTGGGGTATGGGACAAACCCGAGTACAACCGTAGTGGTGGCCGCGGATGCCATAAATGACAATAAGAGAGCAACTGGTCGCGGACGGCCTGGATGGGGTCTGTGCCCGCAATAATTTGTCCGGTCATCATGCCGGGCAATTGGACCAGGCCGGTGGTTTGGCGCTGGCCATAGTGGGAATCATGCTGGAGCGAATCGCCTGTTTCGGGGTTCCGCCCAACGCTAACACCGCGCGGATTTCGTGGCGGTGGCCGTCGGTCTCCGATTTGAGGCGGTTGAGTAAGGGCCCCGAGGCAATCATGGCATTTCCTATGATCATACCACTAATGGGAATCACAAATTTC
>DAHWKG010000063.1:0-26371 GCA_027343765.1 Sulfobacillus sp. | reverse complement strand
CGATCCAAAGTTTGTGGTCGGTGCGTCGCGCCGTGAGAGTTGACCCGTTCCCATGCCGAACACGGTCGTCCCCCTCGCGTACGCTGAGACTACTGGTCCCGCAGGGGACTGGGATCATCAGGCCGTGCCGACCCATTTTTTAGAATCCCGCTCAGTACTGAGCGGGTTTTTTGTGTTGGTGCACTATATTGCTTTTGTGTAATATAATAATACATAAAAGGAATAAGGGGCGGTGTGATGAAGCGCGTGCAATATCCCTTGAATACCTTACCTTTACCCCCCGGTGATATCGTCGGGCGTGAGAACATCCTTGAAGAGATGGGAACGCGCCTCCTTCAGCAACAAAGCGTGCTGATTCCCGGTCCGCGCCGCACGGGGAAGACGGCAGTCGCGTTGGAACTTCTGCGACGCGTGCGTGAGCGTGAAGGAGCACTTGTCGGGGTGGTGGATTTATTCGAGTGCGGGGACGGCCGGGATCTGGCCCGCAAAATCGTAGCGGCCTGTCTGGAGAACGTGGACGCCGGTTGGCACCGATTCAAAAGTGTGTTAGATCGGGATTTAGCGGTGGGGATTCGCGAATCGTCGTTGACCCTCCGGGTTCTGGGAGTGGATCTGTTGCGATGGGCTTACCACCTGGAGCGGCTGGAGACCGGTGAGCTCTTGGACCGGGCGCTGGAATTTCCTGAGGCTATCGCATTGCGGTTAAACCGTCCGATGATTCTTGTCTTTGACGAGTTTCAAGAGGTGGTGAGTCTCGGCGGCGAGTCTTTAATGAAACGTATGCGGGCCCATTGGCAGCGGCAGCGGCGGACGGGGTACTGCTTTTTAGGAAGCCAGGGGGGTGTTATGCATAGTCTCTTCGGGCTAAGCCGGCAGCCTCTCTATCGGTTTGCGGACATTTTGCCGCTTCCCCCGATCGCGCATAATGATTGGGTGGCTTATGCGGAAAGAAAGTTTCATGAAGCCGGGGTTGGGGTTAGGAATGGGGCCTTGGAGGAACTCGTGGAGCGAACGGGGGGGCATCCATTCGACACCATGAAGGTTTTGCAACATCTGGCGCGCATTCAAGAACGGGAGAAGGCAACATGGATTACCCGGGATTTTTGCTGGTTGGCCCATCAAGAAGCGGCCGAAGAGCTTGCCCGTTATTTTGAGGCGGAGATCGCCGGGCTTCAATTGCCCTACGCTCGGGCCATGTTGCTTCGCCTGTCTCGCGGGGAGGGGCTTTACGTTCCCGGTGTCAATCCGGGTCAAAATAAGCGGACCGTAGATGGATTGATACAATCCGGGGTACTGCGGCGCGTAGCGCCACGACGCTATCAGTTCGAAGAGCCGATGTTAGCGGAGTTTTTGGCCAACCACTGAAATTTTTCGGTATGAGCCAGTAGATTTTCCAAAGAATAGCTAGACAGCCGATTCGGCTATGCTATAATTAGGAAAGACAAAGTTAGTCAAAGACAAAGTGGTGAGATTGAGTGGCCAGCATGGCAGATGAAATCGAGGCTTATATCCGGTATTTGATCCAAAATTCTCCGGATGGGGCCATCGTTATTCAACGGACCCAAATAGCGGAGCGGTTTGATTGCGTACCGTCTCAAATTAGCTATGTTCTCATGACCCGCTTTACACCCGACCGAGGTTACGTGGTGGAAGGACGACGGGGTGGCGGCGGGAACATTCGGGTGCGCAAGCTGGGTGCCGAACAACAAGAGTTGGTGTCTCTGTTGCACCAGGTAGAGGCCATTGACCAAGCGCGCGCCTTCGGGTTAATTGTGCGGGTCATGGAGGCGGGACTGATTTCGGAGCGGGAAGCGGGTGTGATGCAATCCGCCTTAAAGCGAGAGGTTTTGCAAATTGACTTGCCGGAGCGCGATAGGATGCGTGCTCGTCTTTTACGGGCCATGCTGACCGCCGCGTTTGGCGAGTAGGGGGGACCAAAATGGGCGAAGATGAAGAACTTCAGATGTGCCAGCGCTGCCAGCAAAAGCCGGCGCACGTCCATTTTAGCAAGGTCATCAACGGCGAGAAATCCGACCGCTACTTATGTGACGATTGCGCGCGCGAAGAAGGCGCCTTTCATCTGATGTTGGGTCCGCAGTTTACCGTCCAGCAGGTATTAGGAGGTCTTATTGGGCAGGCCGGCCTGCCGACGAGCCGTAGCATGGGTAGTGGACGAACATGCCCAGCGTGTGGCTACACCTACCGTGAGTTTGCCGAAAGCGGTAGGCTGGGATGCGACCGTTGCTACGAAGCTTTTAAGGACGAGTTGAGCCCATTAATCCTCCGATTGCATGGACGGGCCGAGCATCGCGGTAAGCTACCGCGGCGTGGGGCGCAACACTTGGCCGAGGTCCGTGAGTTGGAGCGATTGCGCCAACAAATGGCGGACGCCATTCAACGCGAGGCGTTCGAAGAGGCGGCTCAAATCCGTGACCAGATTCGCCGCATGACGGGAGGCGAGGCCAAGTGACGCTAGGATTCAGTCAATGGATGAATGGTCGTGGGCCGGAAGGAGAAATTGTCCTGTCGAGCCGTATTCGGCTAGCTCGAAATTTGGCGGGGTTCCCGTTTCCGCACCGGATGAATGATGCCCAGGGCCAGGCGATGTTAGCCAAAGTTGAAGAGGCGTTTCACCAGGTGGAACCGGGTTGGGATCTTCATTTTCGCCGCTTGGAGAGCTTAAGTCCCTTGGAGCGGGAACTTCTGATGGAAAAGCATTTGGTGAGCCCTCTCCTGATTCAAAACCCGATCCGTTATGAAGGTGCGGCGCTCGATGATCGCGAAAGCATCAGCGTTATGGTCAATGAGGAGGATCACCTGCGAATTCAGGTGTTGCTGCCGGGACTGCAGTTGGAGGAAGCCTGGCAGGCGGCCAATCGGTTGGACGACACCTTAGAGCAGACGCTAGATATCGCCTACGATGAAAGCCGCGGATACTTGACCGCGTGGCCGACGAACTTGGGCACCGGGCTTCGGGCTTCCGTGATGTTGCATTTGCCCGCATTAGTGATGACTCGGCAGGCATCGCAAGTTTTTACCACCCTAGCGCAAGTGGGGATTGTCGTACGGGGTCTTTATGGCGAGGGTTCCGAAGCGTTGGGGAATATCTTCCAAATCTCCAACCAAGTGTCGCTGGGGCTTACCGAGGAAGAGCTAGTACACAATTTGACCGTCGTAGCCCAGCAGATTGTTGGACGCGAACAAAGTGCCCGACAGCATTTGGCCGCCAATGCCGCTCTAGCGTTGGCTGACCGCGTGGGGCGATCGTGGGGGATTTTGACGAATGCTCGGGTGATGACCTCGGATGAGGCCTTGAGGCTCCTGTCCGACGTGCAATTAGGCCTTGATTTGAATCTCTTGGAGGGGCCGCTACCCTGCACGTTTCCCCAACTGACCCTCATGACGCGTCCCGCCTTCCTCCAAGTGGAAGCTGGGCGGGAACTGTCTCCAGGGGAACGGGATCAAATTCGTGCCAGCACACTGAGACGGCATCTTTTGGGGAAAAATTAGGCGACGATAATTTGGGGCCGCATGAGTTTTTGCGAGTCACGTATTGTGAAACGAAAAGAGGGATAGCATGTTTGGACAGTTCACGGAAAAGGCTCGTCGTGTGGTGATTCACGCCCAAGATGAGGCACGCCGTATGGGCCATAACTTTGTTGGGACAGAGCACTTGCTTCTTGGACTCATTCGGGAGACCAATTCCCTGCCGGCGAAAATCCTTCAATCCATTGGCCTCGACCTTGAGACGGTTCGGGCGGAGGTTCTGAAGGCGACCGGTCGGGGACCTGCCATCGGGCCGAACGAAGAAGTGACGTTTACACCCCGTGCCAAAAAAGTGGTGTTGGAGCTTGCAGGGGAGGAAGCTCGTGCATTGAACCAAAACTACATTGGTCCCGAACACCTGTTGTTGGGACTCATTCGGGAGGGTGAAGGTGTTGCGGCTCAAGTGTTGCTACAAGCGGGTGCCGATTTGAATAAGGTGCGTCATCAATTGATGCACGCGAATAGCAATGCGGGTCCCAATGCGGGAGCCAGTGAGTCTCCGCAGCAGGTGAACACCCCGACACTGGATCTCTACGGTCGCGATCTAACCCAAATGGCGCGGGATGGGAAGCTTGACCCGGTCATAGGCCGGGATAAAGAGGCTGAGCGGGTGATTCAAATTTTAAGTCGCCGCACCAAGAATAACCCGGTTCTGATCGGGGAACCCGGGGTTGGCAAAACAGCCGTGGTGGAAGGATTGGCTGAGCGCATCGTCGAGAACAAAGTCCCGGAGATTCTGAAAGATCGGCGGGTGGTGGCTCTGGACCTTGGAGCGATGTTGGCGGGCTCCAAATACCGTGGAGAATTCGAAGATCGGCTGAAGCGGGCCATGAACGAAATTCGCGAGGCCAAGAATGTCATCTTGTTCATTGACGAGATGCACACGATTGTGGGAGCGGGTGCCGCGGAAGGGGCCATTGATGCCGCCAATATCCTGAAGCCGGCATTGGCCCGTGGTGAATTGCAGGCCATCGGCGCCACCACCCTGGATGAGTACCGTAAATACGTCGAGCGTGACCCGGCCCTTGAACGCCGGTTCCAGCCCATTATGGTCGAAGAGCCGTCTCCGGAAGAGGCCGTGCAAATCTTGGCCGGACTTCGCGACCGCTATGAGGCTCACCACCGCGTCAACATTACATCCGAGGCCATTGAGGCGGCGGTCCGTCTTTCGGATCGGTACGTATCGGACCGATACCTGCCGGACAAAGCCATCGATCTCATTGATGAGGCGGCATCGCGGGTGCGTCTCACCAGTTATGTGGCTCCACCGGATCTGAAGGACTTAGCCGACAAGTTGGAGGAAGTGCGTAAGGAGAAGGAAGCGGCTGTCCAAGCCCAGGAATTCGAAAAGGCTGCGCAAATGCGCGATGAGGAGCAGAAGCTCCGGGAGCAGTTAGATCACGAAACCCAGGAATGGCACAACCGCCAGCGGGTGGAAACCATCAATGTCACACCGGACGACATCGCCCATATTGTCTCGTCGTGGACGGGTATTCCCGTCGAGCGTCTCGCTGGCGAAGAATCCGAGCGCCTCTTGCACTTGGAAGACGAATTGCACAAGCGGGTGGTGGGCCAGGATGAGGCGGTCCGGGCTATTAGTCGGGCCATACGGCGGGCACGTGCGGGACTCAAGAATCCCAAGCGACCTATTGGGTCCTTCCTCTTCCTAGGGCCGACCGGGGTCGGTAAGTCGGAGTTGGCAAAGGCATTGGCCGCCTCCCTGTTCGGCGATGAAGATGCCATGGTGACCATCGACATGTCCGAATACATGGAACGGCACGCGGTGTCCCGCTTGATGGGTGCACCTCCCGGATATGTGGGCTACGAGGAAGGGGGGCAGCTTACTGAGGCGGTTCGGCGCCATCCCTATTCGGTGGTGTTGTTGGATGAAATCGAAAAGGCGCACCCAGAAGTCTTCAATGTCCTTTTGCAGGTGCTTGAGGAAGGGCGACTGACGGAATCTAAGGGGCGAACCGTAGACTTCCGCAATACGGTTATCATTATGACCTCTAATGTCGGGGCAGAGGTCATAAAACGCCAGGGTACCATCGGATTCCGTAAGGATAGTGAAGACACCGCCTACCGGGACATGAAGGATCGTCTCATGGACGAGGTTAAGCACACATTCCGCCCGGAGTTTATCAACCGCGTGGATGAGATTATTGTCTTCCACGAACTCTCCGAGCAACACCTGTCGGAGATAGTAGGAATTATGCTCAAGGAGGTCGAAGAGCGTATTGGGCAAACCGGGTATCATCTGACCGTCACCGATGATGCCAAGGTGGTCATCGCCAAAGAAGGGTTTGACCCCGTCTTCGGTGCGCGCCCGTTGCGTCGGGCCATCCAGCATCTCGTGGAAGATGAACTGGCGGAGCAAATTCTGGCCGGCAAGTTCCAAGAAGGTGCGCATATCCTGGTTGACGCAGAGGATGGTCATCTGGTCTTTACCCAACGGGAAGCGACTAAGCGGGAGAAGGCCTCGTCGAAGAAAGGATCGTGACACTTATCCGCGAACGGACGCGTTATAGCTGCCAAGTCTGCGGTACCGGCAGCGCTCGTTGGCTCGGGCGCTGCCCCGGCTGCGGCGGCTACAATACCATGGTAGAGGAAGTTGTCGAGGATGATCGTCACCCTCGAACCGGCAAAAAAGGCGCCCGGGAACCGGTCCCGTTGAGCCACGTGTCTACTGACCCGATCGACCGGCAGAGCACCGGCATCGAAGAGGTTGACCGGGTTTTGGGCGGAGGGGTCGTTCCGGGCGCGTTTGTGCTATTGGGTGGGGATCCCGGCATTGGCAAGTCAACGTTGTTGTTGCAAATTGCGGCCCATATGAGCCGAAGTGGTCCTGTCCTCTATGTCACCGCAGAGGAGTCCGAGGCACAGACCCGGATTCGGGCCGAAAGGTTGGGCGTGCAGAGTGACAATCTCTATCTCTTGGCCGAGGGCGACATCGGCGCCATCATTCAAGCCATTCAGTCGCGGCGGTGGTTGATGGCGGTGGTGGATTCGTTGCAGACGACCTTCAACCCGGAGTTGGAATCGGCGCCCGGATCGGTCGCTCAGGTGCGCGATGTGGCCTCAGAGGTCATGCGGGCGGCTAAACAGGGATGTCCGGTATTTTTGGTGGGTCACGTCAACAAAGAAGGGTCGAAGCGGCCCGCAGCTTAAGGTAACTTAGGCTGGAGTACTGGGCTGTATGCATGAAACGCCCGATGAGCCACGCACGAGAGTCCTTGGCTCGGGCCAATGTGCAGGAAACAAGGAGGGAACCCTTGGATCCTCAGAGACAATATGCCCAGCTCCTGACCCTATGGTCTGAAGGTTCCAAGCTATTTCGCCGGGAACGGCAGTACCGGTCCAGACAGGCGGATTCATGGGACGGATGGTGGCGATTGGGTCGACGGATGGTGGAACGGGGGCTTTTGGTGTTACCCGTGCCACTGGGATCACCGATATTGTTGGCCGCCGTCCAGGACCTGTGGTTTACCGTCGCTGGATTAGAGGATGTGGACGTCGGGATTGCCCGCGGCCCCGTTTTGATTCGAACCGAAGGAACAGACTGGGCGCTCCGGTGGGATGGAGTGTGGCACGTGCGGAGCGATCTTGCTCTGAGCCTGGGACAGCGGGGATGGCGGATGCTGGTACAATGGCCTAGTCCGTCCCGAAAGCAACCATGGCAGGTGGCCGATATGCACCAGGCCTTGATGGTCATAGGGGCGGTAAATCGTCGTCCGGAAATTTTCCGTGGTCTAGATATGGAGGATTGGGAGGTGGCGTCCATGCTTCTCCGCCATCCCCAAAAGCGTTGCCGATGGCCGCACCCGCTGCCCGCACGGTTTGGATTTTTCTATGACGGGCAAGAAGCTTGGTACCAGGGTTAGGATGAAGACAGTGTCCAATGCGCTTGCAGGTCCCCGGGTGGTGGAACACCTGGTGGACGTGGTACTCATGTTTGAAGGCGATCGGCAGCATGTGTTTCGCATGCTGAGAGGCATCAAAAATCGGTTCGGCTCGACGAGTGAGTTGGGCCTGTTCGCGATGGAAGGAGACGGGCTGGTTCCGGTGGATGATCCATCCCGGGCCTTATTGGCGGAACGCCCTCAGGACGTCCCCGGTTCAGCGGTAGTGGCAGCGTTAGAAGGAAGCCGCCCGCTGTTGGTGGAGGTACAGGCACTTTTAGTGCGCGCTTACGGGACCCCGCGGAGAGTGGTCTCGGGTATGGATCCGCATCGGGTAGCCCTGGTGCTGGCGGTCATCGAACGGCATCTGGGCCTTCGGGTCTCGGAAATGGATGCCTTCTTCAAATTAACCGGGGGCGTGTCGTTAGACGATCCAGCACTAGACCTGGGTATTATGGCCGCGGCTGTCAGCAGCGTCACGGGTAACCCTGTACCCACGGATTGGGTCGTGGCCGGGGAAATCGGCTTGACCGGCGAACTACGGCGGGTGGGTCGAATGGGCGAACGATTGAATGAGGCCCAGAGCCTCGGATTTCGCCGTGCGCTGGTGCCCGGGAGGGTGTCGGAAATACAGCCCGGACTCACGGTTGTTTCCGTGGATAAAGTGGAAGGGGCCGTGGCACGTCTCGGACTTCACGATCGCGAGTAGGGAAAGGAGGGAGCCGATGGACGGGATGTTCAAGCAAGTGGCGAAGGTTGCCCCGGGGACACCCCTTCGGGACGCTATCGATCGCATTATTCGAGCTCGTACCGGCGCCATGATTATTATCGGGGGAGAGCCTGACATCGATGAAGATTGCCAAGGGGGATTTCGTTTGGATGTCCCGGTCCATCCCTCCCTCGTCTATGAGCTGGCGAAGATGGATGGAGCGATACTCCTGGACAGCACCATAAGCCACATTCGTATGGCCAATGTGGAAATGGTGCCTCGTTTGACGGCGTCAACGACCGAGACGGGCATTCGGCATCGGACCGCTGAACGTGTGGCGAAGACACGGGACGCGTTGGTGGTTGCGATTTCTGAACGTCGTGGAACAGTATCCCTCTATTATCGAGGGGAGCGGTTTGTTCTTCACGATTTAAGCTACATCCTCACCAAGGCCCAAGGGGCGGTGAATTCCCTTTCACGCTACGACCGGCTATTTCGGGGAGCGGCGCGGAGGCTGGCCGAAGCCGAACTGTATGCCGGAGCTACGCTGGACGATGTGGTGGAAGTGCTGCGTCGAGGACTGGTGGCCCACGAGATTCGACAAGAGTTGGAAGGCTACATTGTGGAGTTGGGTAAAGACGGACACCTCATCGACCTCCAAGTCGAGGAATTTCCAGATACGCTTCGTGAGTGGCACTGGATTTGGCACGACTATCAAGCGGAAGACGGGGCACCCGCAAAACTGCGTGACAATGCGGCGCAGCTTACCGACGATGATTGGTATATCGCGCTTGGCTATGGAAAAGGGCAGGGGGACCGCCTCCTGATTCCCCGAGGATATCGCGTGCTACACCAAGTGCCGCGTTTGCCAGATGCTGTCATTCAGCAACTAGTCAAACGATATCATGATGTCCGGGCGTTGGGATCGGCGACCCCCCAGCAGTTGGACGAGGTCGAAGGTGTCGGACCGCAGCGGGCCGCCCTCATCTATCGTGCCTTACATCCCCAGGAAACGAGTTAAGCCTCCCGCCAATTTCCTCTCCGGGGGTGGGTGTTGTCCACCGCCGATATCGTTGTCTATCCACGACATCATGAGTTGTCCCCCCCTGAAATCTTTTGTGCCTTCGGGCGCACCCCGTTGCATGGGTTCACCTGACCGAGGGTACTCTAAGCTCATTCTAGGCGAAAAGGATGGGACGATGAATCTCTTTCGTACGGTGGTAGTTCTGGGGCTCTTGATGGGGAGTGGAAGTGGAAGCGTATCGGGCGCACCCCCGTCATCTATTCCCGCCATCATCAATCATTTGGTGCAGACTCAGGACACGGCCACGCTAACCGACAACTCCAAGGCCCTCCAGAGCGTTTATTTGCCCAATAGCGGCGAGGCTCAGCGGGTCTATCGTAAGGCCCTGCAGCGTGCCGCTTACCTAAAAGACTGGGCTCAAGCGCGAAAAGTCCGTTTCGAGGGGGTGTCGGTCCATGTCCGGGTGGGACCGATTCGTTGGCTATCGCCGGATACAGTTCGAGTGTATGGAGCGGACCAGGCCGCTTATCGCTACCGACACCTGGTAGGAAGCCCCACACTCAACCAATTTGGAATTGGGGTTTATCATTGGTACACCCTCCATCAACGAGAGGGCCGCTGGTACATTCAAGGTGACAATTTTATCGATCCGCTCAACCAGGACACGCGCTTGAAGGGGGCCGCCGTGCCGGCTGTGATTCAGGTGAGCCCGGAACATCGCGCAGCGGCGACCCTTAGCGCAGGCGCTAAGAAAGCTATCCAGTTTGCTGAGCACTATTGTGGGGCAGCTCCGGGTTGCGGTCATAATAACCGCTATCACCCCGAGTTTTCAGATTACAACTGGAATGGTGGAGACTGCACTAATTTTATTTCCCAGACGCTCCATGCTGGCGGCTTTTCCGAAAATGACGTTTGGAATGGGCGGAACGGGGGCACGGCAGCGTGGATTAATGCGACCCGCTTCGTACAGTATCTCTCGCGGTCAGGGAGGGCCACGGTTTTCGCCCGAGGGACCTTGCCCAGCTTGATCAAACCCGGTTCGGATGGGCTTACCGCGCTAGATCAACTGAGGCCGGGAGATCTCATTGCTTACTTTGAAACGGGTCGTGTGGTCCATAACGCGATTGTGGTGGGTTTCGACAGCGATGGGTATCCGGTTGTGATTAGTCATTCCGCCGATCGGTATCGGGTACCGTGGGACCTCGGTTGGGATCGCTCCACCGTCTATCTCTTCTGCCACGTACACTATCCGGATTCGGCTCGGAGCCAGGCCCAAGCGCAACCGAATAATGCCACGAGTGCGGTGATAATGAGGGTGGATGGCGCCAGGTGACCGGCCAACAAAACCAGTCCAGCCAGCGCGAGGATGGGTGCGTACGGCCAAAGGGGCATGCGATACGGGGCACGGGGATTTCGTACGCGGCCGACGAGACTTGCAATAACCACGCCACCATAGACTACGATGATGAGGCTTCCTCCGACCATGACGAGGAGGTCCACGCCAGACAATCCCAAAACGACGAGATTCAGGCAGCCGATGAGCGAAAGGGCGCCGATGGGTACTCCCCGGGCATCGACATGCGCGGCCCAGTGATTGATCAAACGAGGCCACTGATGATCACGGGCGATCGCATAAAAGATTCGGCTATAGCTCATGAGGGTCGAGAGTCCCGTATCAAACAGAGCCACCGTAATCCCCAATAATATCAGGCGCCAAGCCCATGTCGAGGACAGGTTGGTGGAAAGTAGGGCGGTGAGTGGCAAGGTTCCAGAGGCGATGGTGAGCTTTGGCAAAGCGAGCGTCACGGCCACAACTAGGCTCATCTCGACGGCAATGGTGATGAGAGCCGAGGCGAAAATGGTGCGTCCTATTCGGCGTGGATCGGTCGTGACTTCCTCGCTGTAATAGAGAGATGCTTGGGGCCCGTTAAGGCCATAGAGGGCGGCCACGGAAGCTCCAAGCCATTTTCTGGCCCCTATCGGCCCACTTCCGGATAACGGGTGAGCGAGGACCCAAAATGGCTGGTGAAGATGCGTCAGAGACGTGCACAATAAGACCAGAAATACTAGAAATTCGACCACGACCATGGCTGTGACCACGGAGCTTCCGGTGCGGATATCGAGACTAGCCAAAATTACTAGGGCCAGCAGCACTGAAACCGCGGTGGGCATGAGAGGTAAGGGCGGGTAGAGCTGCTGGGCATAGCTGGCCGTAGACAAGGCAAGCAAGGCCGGGATGGCCAATCCCTTCACGAAAAATAATACGGCGTACACGCTACCGGTCTGCCTTCCGAGGGCTCGGGCGGCCAGTGAATAATCGCCACCGGCTTCCGGATATTGGCTGCCGACTTCGGCATAGGCCAGCATAACCAGGAGGTTGACGGCCCCACCAACGGCATATCCGAGGACAATCCCGGTCCCAGCGGAGTGATAACCGGTCGCGTAGGTTAAAAACACCGAGGAGGCGGGAGCAATAAGGGCGAAAGTGAGCCCTATTAAGCGCCCCAGGCCGATGCTTGGTGATAATCTCGAGTGGCCCATTGACTCGCCTCCTCTCGTGCTGGGACATCCTATGCATCGTGGGCGGCCAATGATGACCAAGCCCAAATCTAGGCTCTGAGCGCGAAATATGTCATATGAATATCCTTGCCGGAGTGGGGAACAGCAACAAATTAGACGTTTCCTACGTTGATCGGTTTGGTATGATATGATCCTCCTGAGGCGCAAAAGAAAGACCCTGCACTTGTTAATTTTTAGTATTTTATGCGCGCCTCCGGGAAGACTAAAAAATGGGTCCCTTGGAAGGAACGACCCGAATAGTCGCGTGAGGAGGTGGTCGGTATGGACAGGATCTTGCGGCAGGTTTTGGCCGCTGTCGGAGCCCTGGTAGGCATCGGCGTGGTACTGCAAAACCGTACGACGTGGTCGGCATGGCCTGTGCTTAACGTGGTAGGGCATGCGCGAGAAGGGGTACTGGTCGCGGCAGGTCTGGTGTTTGGGGCTGTCGTGGGTTACCTCGTGAGCCCCATCTTGGCAACTTGGGCCAGTCGAGCCGTGGTGTGGGTCGAGTCGCGTTTGCAGCATATACCCACGCAGGACTTGCTTTCCGGGTCAATCGGGCTCATCGTGGGCTTGGTGATTGCTTTTTTGGTGGGCACGGATCTGAGTGGCTTAGGGCCGCTCGGCACCGTATTGCGAGTCGCAATCACGATTGGGTTTGGATACGTGGGGCTTCGCGTGTCGATCCGGCGCAAAGACGATATTATGCGGCCACAGTCATGGCTGCCAGCTCGGATAAAGCACCGCAATGGGCCTGAGGCGATTAAACCGAAAATTTTGGACACCTCCGTGATTATCGACGGACGTATCGCTGATATTTGTCAGTCGGGTTTCTTGGAGGGCCCGTTGGTCATCCCCGCCTTTGTCTTGGAAGAACTTCGTCACATTGCGGATTCCGCTGATGTTTTGAAGAGAAATCGTGGCCGTCGCGGGCTGGACATTCTTAACCGGATTCAAAAAGAGCAAAATTCCGTTCAAATTTACGAGCGGGAAGTGGACCCCAATATGGATGTCGACTCGAAGCTTTTGAAACTGGCCAAGATTCTGGACGGCAAGGTGGTCACCAATGATTTCAACCTCAACAAGGTGGCCGAGCTGCAAGGCGTCCCGGTGCTGAATATTAATGAGCTGGCCAATGCGGTTAAGCCGGTGGTCTTGCCGGGAGAAGAAATGGTGGTCCACATTATCAAAGATGGCAAGGAATCGGGGCAGGGGATTGGATACCTGGATGATGGGACAATGATTGTGGTCGATGGTGGCCGTAAGTTTATCGGACAAACGGTGGCGGTATTAGTCACATCGGTCCTGCAAACGGCGGCAGGCCGCATGATCTTTGCGAAACTGAAGTCGCAGGCGGGCATGGAAGCCGAAGCCCGGTAGAGTTTGTGACGGTTATTATCTTCTTGGCAAGGGCCTGGGTGAATCCCAGGCCCTTGTCCGGTAGAATGAAGGCAGGAGGCGAAACGCCACGAAGGTATATGCCGTCATCGTAGCCGCGGGAAAGAGTCGTCGCATGGGGGGGAACCCCAAAATTTGGATGACATTTCAGGGGAGACCTGTTATTGAGTGGACGCTGAGACGCTTTCAAGAAGCTGACGTCCGGCAAGGAGTGGTGGTAGCACGTCAGGACGACCTCACGCGGGTGGCGGAGGTGCTGGCCGATCTTGAATTGGCGTATCAAACGACAGCCGGTGGTTCAGAACGGTATCTTTCGGTACGGCGGGGCCTTCAGGCGCTGGGAGAGATTTCGCCGAAGTCGGTGGTACTCATACACGATGCGGCGCGGTTTCTGACGCCAAAAAGCCTAATAAGGCGGGTGGCCGACCAGGCATCCATCCATGGAGCCGCTTTGCCGGTGTTGGAGGTGCCAGACACAGTCAAACGCGTGGAGGAATCGGGCCAGGTGGAATCTACTGTGCCGCGGGATTGTTTAAGACTCGCACAAACCCCGCAAGGTTTTCATTATGAGATCATCGTAGAAGCCTATCGACGTCTATCTGGACCACTTGTTCCGACGGATGATGCTGAGGTGGCCGAACGAGCCGGATTCCCGGTGTGGACCGTGGCGGGGGATCCGATGAACGTGAAACTTACGCGGCCCGAGGATGCGAGAATCATGGCGGCACTGGCGGAAGGAGGAACCCGTGATGCGGATTGGCCAGGGGTTTGATGCCCACCCTTTTATCAGTGGCCGGCCTTTGGTTTTAGGGGGAGTAGATGTGCCCTCCGCCATGGGACTAGAAGGGGATACGGACGCCGATGTGCTCACCCACGCTCTGATGGACGCGCTTTTGGGAGCACTGGCCTTGGGAGACTTGGGCACCTGGTTTCGCGGTGATGACCCGAAAGTTCAGGGGGCCCGCTCCATCGACCTTTTAGCCCGCGTGATGGCGATGGTTCGGGAACGCGGCTATCGGGTGGTGCAAATCGACGCCACAATCATTGGAGAAAAGCCTAAAGTCCGTCCCTTGGTTCCTACTATTCGGGACGCCCTAGCACCGGTGTTATCGATGGCCCCGGAAGACATTTCGATTAAGGCCACCACCACCGACCAACGCGGATGGCTCGGTCGCGCGGAAGGGTTGGCGGCGCTCTGCTTGGCGCAACTCGAGGTTACGGGATGAGGCCGTACCGATTAATCCCATTGGCAATAGATTTAGCGAGGAGATTCTGATACCAGGTTTGTTGCATGCGCGCCGCATCGGCGCTATGCGAGAGGAATCCGATTTCGGCATTAATGGCAGGCATGCGGGCGACCTGAAGCACCCATTGACGGATGGGACGAGGCGGGTGAACCAAGCCGACTGCGGGGCCTAGGCTTCGACTGACCGACTGGGCCAGCCGGTAGGATGCCGGGTTGGCCGGGTTGTAGTAGACAATCGGTCCGGCCATACTTCCTGTGGGTTCCGTGTTGACGTGCACCGATACAAAAAGAGTCGCCCCCAACTGGTTGGCCAAGGTTGCCCGCCGGGTGAGATCTTGTATGACGGTTTTAGAAAGCGCCGAATCGCTTTGGCGAGTGTAATAGATCCGGTACCCTCGTCGTTCTAAAACGGCCCCCAACTTGAGAGCTACCTTGAGTGTCAACGATTTCTCATAAATCGCCCCTCGCACGGCACCTGGGTCCCATCCCCCATGCCCTGGGTCAATGACGACTAACGGCATCGGGGTTTGAACCGCCGCGACTGTTGCGGGTACTCGTTGAACGAGGAGGAACGCGGCGACAAGAAGTATTGCGACTATGACCGTCATCCGTGTCGACACTGAAATCCCCCCTGTCCACATGTATGCAACGAGTTCTTGCGAAAGAATCCCGACATCCCACCCGTCTTTATGGTATAGTGACAACATGACAATAATTGTCGTGACGGCAAGTAATGGTCCGAAGACGGGCAGGAAGCGAGACTCTCTCGCCTGATGCCGCTTCGCGTCACGCCATCGACGTATCGGGCTTGCCCCTGACTTCGGGAGGAGGGGTGCACGTGGCACTTGGAGCGGCACGAACATCGGAAACGAGAAGGTCAACCCGGAGAACCGATACCCCGCCGGGCCAAAACTACAAGTGGATCGCACTCACCAACACAACGCTCGGGGTGTTGATGGCGGCGATCAACCAAACCATTTTGATTATCTCCTTGCCAGCGATTTTTCGGGGCATCCAAATTAACCCCCTGCACAGCGGCACCAGCAGTTTAAGCCTATTGCTGTGGATTCTCATGGGATTCAATGTGGCCACGACCATTTTGTTGGTGTCCTTTGGGCGCATTTCCGATACTTACGGACGTGTGAAGCTCTACAATCTGGGCTTTTTAGTGTTCACCATCGGGTCCATCCTGCTGTTTCTCACGCCCGGCAAAGGGACGACCGGGGAATGGGAGCTCATTATCTTCCGGTTTGTGCAGGGCATTGGCGGGGCGTTCCTGTTTGCCAATAGCGCTGCCATTTTGACCGATGCTTTTCCAGCCAATGAACGAGGCTTGGCACTGGGGCTAAACCAGATTGCCGGGATTGGTGGCGGGATTATCGGATTGATTGTCGGAGGCTTGCTTTCGACCGTCTCTTGGCGGGCGGTGTTCCTCGTCAACGTCCCGGTTGGGATCGCAGGCACCATCTGGGCCTATCTCATGTTGCGGGAGACCGCCAAGACCCGCGAGGGTAAAAAAATTGACTGGTGGGGCAATCTAACTTTTGCCATTGGGTTGATGGGCGTGATGGTGGGATTGACCTATAGTATCCGGCCCTATGGAAGCCATGCGATGGGGTGGCAGAGCCCATTCGTATTGACGAGTCTGATGGTGGGCGTGGTCCTTTTGATCGCCTTCGTGGTCATCGAACATTTTGTCGACGATCCTATGTTCCATCTCAATTTGTTCCGCATCCGGGCTTTTTCCATCGGCAACTTTACCAGTCTCATGTCCTCGATTGCCCGCGGAGGGCTGTCGTTTATGCTCATCATCTGGCTACAAGGCGTTTGGCTTCCCATGCACGGGGTGTCCTTTTCCCACACGCCGCTACAGGCTGGTATCGACACCATCCCGCAGATGGCCGGGTTTCTCATCTTTGGGCCGATTAGCGGTCGGCTCTCGGACAGATTCGGAGCGCGCTGGTTCGCGACTGCGGGCATGTTCTTCAGTGCCCTGGGCTTTTTCTTGTTAAATACTTTGCCCGCGGACTTCTCCTATTGGCTCTTTGCTTTTTACATTTTCGTGGTCGGCGCCGGCATGGGGCTCTTTGCGTCGCCCAACACCTCGTCGATTATGAGTGCCGTTCCCGCCCGCTTTCGCGGCTCGGCTTCGGGTATGCGTTCGACCTTTATGAACGCCGGTATGATGTTATCGATGGGGCTCTTTTTCTCCATGGTGATCGGATCGTTGGCTAGCGGCCTCCCGAAGGCAATGATTGGGGGGCTCTCCCGCTTCAGCCTTCCCCACTCGATGGTGGTGGGAATGGCGCACTTGCCGCCTCTCACCATTCTTTTCGCGGCACTCTTGGGATATAACCCGCTGAAGACCATTTTGGGTTCGAGCGCTCGTGGAAAGGCCATCTTGGCCCACCTTCCGAAGGCTCAGGCATCACGGTTGATGAGCCCCAAATTCTTCCCGCATCTCATTTCTCATCCCTTCATGGACGCCTTGCGGGTGGTGTTCTTGTTCGCGGCCGCTATGTCTCTTCTTTCCTCGATCCTGTCGGTATTTCGCGGCGAGCGTTTCATCTACGACGACGCGGCGGATGAAGCCAAGGGGTCGCAAAAACCCGTGGTGGGGCCCCTTTTAATCGCGCTCACAGCCGCTTGGATGGCACGAGACGGGGCGCGTCCGGGCGCATCACCGGAGCGCGAGTCGCAATTGCGCCGATCGTTAGCGCTTCTGGCGTTGGCATTGGGCCACGAGGGGCATCCGGTCACGGCGAATTGGGATGAGTTGGCTCGGATTGCTCAAACCATCGAACGTCCCATGCCGGACGACGTGTCCCAGGGTTTTCGATAAGCGTCTGGTCTTCTCTCGGCCCGGCCCTTTCTTAGGGCTCGGGCCGAATGTTATTGGCGATCCGGGGAGCTAGGCAATGACCTCAGAACCAACATGCGGGCTTCATTCACTTCCCGTTCGGTCTCTTCACGCACAGCATCAGGGTCCGATTCAATGCCCGGGCCCTCGTCGTAGCGGGTTTCAATATTGGCCATGACAATGGCCTCCACAGTGTCTAGAAAATGCAATAACGGCTGTCGGCCCGGTTCCCCATAGGTGCCTTGCAACACGGCTTTCACAAAAGGGATGAGGGTTTCACCCTCCATGGCGAAAGCGTAATACTCTTCAAGTAGCTGCTCACTCGTCACACGACTAACCTCCCTTGGTGGTGGTCACGGTTTCTCGTACCAGTTTCCCGACACCCACCCAAGTGCCTTCCCCGAGGACAGCGGAATCATGGGTTCCGGCACTCAAATGGATGCTTGGGGGCCAATTAGGTGGTTCATTTGCACCCCGCGTGGACCACTTGCTGGCTGGAGATGGGTAGGGATTAGAAGGTTCTGTCCAGGTTTTTAAAGGATGGTGGGGTTCGTAGAGCGCGACGCGATGGGGCGTGACAATCCAGAGGCCTCCATCTGGGGCAGCCACCGCATTCAGTGGGGCCAGGGGAAGTTGGGTTATCTTTTGGAGGTGCCGGGTTCCGATGCGGCTCACCGTTCCGTTCGCATCCACACTCCAAATGGTCTGTCCCCAACGACCGAGGGCCACAAAAAAGTCATCGGACGACAGGGTCGCCACCGCGATCCAAGCGTGGTGACCGGGCAGCAGCTCTAGAATCTGTTGGGTGGTCTCCATCCACACCGTGGGGGGGAGACCGTGGTGAGGGCCTGCCATGACCACCGAGACCGGTTGGGACCCCGATGGCAGAGGCACACGCACGGCGTCGGAGCTATCGACACTCATGAGCGTGAGGTGGCTCTGCCCCTTAAAGTTGCTCGATATCGACGCCGTCCAGGGGCCTTCGGTGACTGTTGGACCCGGAACGGTATATCGGCCGGGGACGAATTTTCCCGTCGTTTGAGACCAGGCACCTACATACCCCCACGTGCGATACCACATGTTGTGGGGACCACTGACCACCAAGGACACTCCCCCCCAGGCGGCAGACTCCTCGGGGCTCAGGTTGTTGAGGCCAGCGTTGACCGGAAAGGGTGGATTCACGGCAGGCACAGAAGTCCACTGGTTGGCCAGGGTGTTCGGGTTGACCCACCCCAATACGTTGGCATCTCCCCACGGATTGGTTGTCCCATAATAGATGCGGCCATGTCTTCCTTGCAGGACCGAACTAATCTGTGCGCCTTCAGCAAGGAGCACGGAATTACCCACCGACACGGGGTACCATTGAACTTCCGGGACTAACCCCGTATGATGCACGGGTTCCCGCGGTAACACCGCGGCTAACGGCGGTTTCAGGAGCCCGCAACCCGAGAGCCCCAACGCCCCGACAGCCATAAGCCCAACAAGCCGGACTTTGGAAGAAGCCATGTTCATGGCCCTTTCGGCTTAGGCGCTTGGTATCCGAAGGGCCAGGCAAGGTTCCGGCCGAAGACCGAGTCAAATAAGGGCTTGGCGCTGGGGTCCTTCACATGGAAGTATTGGTCGTAGATAGCCCGTGCGACGAATCCTGAGTCGGCACCCCAGTTGCCTGCTTTAACGTAAACCAAGATCACAATCTTTGGATTGGGCATCGGTCCGTAGGTTAGGAAGACGGCGTTGTTCTGCTTGCCGTTGACCTGGGCGGTACCCGTTTTTGACGCGAGCGGGATAGGGAATCCTTTAAGCGCGCCGTACCCCGTGCCGCTGGTGCCGGTATTGGCAATGTTGGGACTTTGGGCGGATAGCTCCATACCGGTATGGACCGTGTTCCAGACGGACGCGGGGAGATTAATCTTTCCTTGGACGACCGGCTTGAACTGCTTCACCAGCTTGCCCTTGGCGGTGGTAATTTTGGATACCAGATAGGGCTTATAGAGGGTGCCATCATTAGCGATGGCTGCGTCTGCCCGAGCGAGCGAGATCATGGTGAAATTATCGAGCCCCTGACCTATAACGGTGTTCAGGTTTTGCCCGGGAGTCCAAGGCACTCCCTGAACCTTTTTCAGCAATTGCGGCGTCGGGATAACGTTTGTCGTTTCACCTGGGAAATCAATGCCCGTGGGTTTGCCGAGCAGAAACTTCTTCATCCATTTGTCCATGGTGTTAATGCCCATGTCGTACCCCAGGGTATAAAAGAACGTATCGTCCGAGAGACCAATGGCCTGTTCAATATTGAGCCAGCCAAACGAAGCCGGGTACTCCCAACTGTGAAACGAGGGAATTTTGGGAAAGTATCCCGGGTCAAAAATCTCGCTGGTGGCGGAAACAACGTGCGAGGCCAGAGCGGCCACGGCCATTATCGGTTTAAAGGTTGAACCGGGTGGGAAGGGCACATTGATCGGCACAAAGTCCCAAAGCGGTGCGTTGGGGTTCTTGAACAACTTCATATAATAGCTGTTGCGCGAGGGCGAGTTCGGCAATAGCTTATTGGGGTTATAGCTCGGCAGACTGGCCATGGCCAGAACGGCTCCGGTATGGACGTTCAAAACCACCACGGCGCCTTGATTGGCATTCTTGGAATACGCGGTCAATGAAGGGTTCGCGTGCTGCATGGCGTACATGTCATATGCCAAGGCTTTGTATGCGGTCTGTTCCAGGTTCCAGTTGATGGTCAAATGGAGCGTGTCTCCAGGGGTCGGAACGGAATGACCAAAGAGTTTTACCAATTGTCCGGTGCGGGTGACCTCGGCGTACTCACCGCCCGAATGGCCGACTAAATAGTGGTTGTATTCCGCTTCCAATCCTGTGAGTCCTTTGTCATTAATGGCCGTATTCTGGGTTAAAAATCCAATAAGGTTTCCGGCTTCACTGCCATAAGGGTCCCACCGTACGGCGGTGGGTTGCACGCGGAGATAGGGCAGGCTATTAATGTTTTCTTCAATGACGGTCATTTGCTTGGGACTCAAGCTCGCGTCAATTTCAATGGGTTGATAGGGCGGGAGGCTGGCAAGTTGCTTTTGCACCTCGTGGGTAATGGTCTTGGTCGACATCCCTAAATACTGGGACAGCCGCGTGACTTCCGATGCCGGCAACGGGCGGCCTTGACTAATGTAATACAGTGTCCAGGAAGGTTTAGACGTGGCGATCTGTACTCCGTCCGCCGTGACAATGTTCCCGCGAGGAGCCGGAATAGGGATCTGACGCAGCTCGTCTTGTTGGGCAAGCGCCTGGTAATGAGCCTCGTGGGCTACCTGGAGATCCCAAAATCGTAGGCCAATAACGACAAATGCCGCCGAAATGAACGACACCAGGAAAATGGCCCGGCGGCCAGTGAGCTTTGGGGACATACTTGAACCTCTCCCTTAAAATCCTTGTGCCCAGTGTAACAAAAGCGTGTCGATCCGGACACCTATAAAACGCTCCAATCATGGGAAAAGCTACATGGTACAGCAATTTTGTGGGGAGCGGGTAGATTGGGGTTCAATAAGATATCGCATCGCCAGGCGCTTGGCATTTTTCTAGCGGTCTTGCTCTGGACCGCGACCGCCAATGCCACCAAGGAAACGCGCGTGGTCACCTTGGGGGCTAACTTGACGGCGAAAGAGCAACGGCACATGATGCGGACCTTCGGGGCGCCTTTTCAATCGGCTGGTCGTCTGACTATCAATCATCGTCAGGAAGAGGATTTGCTGCAAGGGGTGGCGCCCCAGTCGCAAATCGGGACGCGGTCTATTTCGTCCAGTGCGGTGCAGCTTGAGTCGTCGGGCTATGGCATTCGGGTCGCCACCCATAATATTACCTGGGTCACGCCGAAGATGTATGCCAACGCTCTGGCCACGGCTGGCGTGAAAAATGCCCGAATCGAGGCGGCGGCACCTTTTCCGGTGTCGGGGACGGCGGCCTTGGCGGGCATCCTAACCGCCTACCAATCGGCGACTGGCCGGAATATCCCCTACACTCAGGAACGGACGGCTGCGAAAGAATTGATCACCACCGGGAGCCTCGGGGATGCCATCGGGAGCAAGGCGGCCGCCGCCACACTTATCCTGCGCGTAAAAGAATCCGTATTAGCTCATCATGCCACAACCCCTGGGGCCATTCGTCCTATTGTTATCCAGGAAGCGAATAAGCTTTCGATTCGTCTTACCACGCGTGAGGTTACCCAGGTGACGAACCTCATGGTTTCCGTGAGTCGCCTGCCGATTGATGTGGCGAGTTTGTCCGCCCAGCTTAAGGGGTTTGAGGCCGAGGCGGCGCGCGTAGCCCCTCCTGGCTTCTGGCATCAATTAATCGCCTGGCTTGGGAGGATTTGGCGTGCGATTACCTCATAATGCCCGGACGATTGACGGGTGACGCATGGGCGTGTACATTGGAAAAAATTCCAGTGACAGAATTCCGTCGCCCAGCGGGCGGCTTTTTGGTGACAGGGGGATGTGGGTTGATGGCCATTTCTGTCTATGACAGTCTAACGGGACGCTTGGTGCCTCTTGCGACCCGCGTGCCGGGCCGAGTGGCCATTTATACCTGCGGCGTGACTCCTTACGATCAGAGTCACGTAGGTCATGCGCGTCCGGCGGTGGTTTGGGATGTCATCCGAAAACATTTGCGTCGTCGGGGATACGTTGTGACTTTCGTGCAAAACTTCACCGATATTGATGATAAAATTATCCGCCGCGCGGGCGAGCTTAGAACGGCGCCGGAAGTCTTGGCGGACACTCACATTCGGGAATATTATGAGCTCTTAGATAAGCTTCAGGTCATGCCGGCGGACTTTACCCCGCGGGTCACAGAAAACATGACGGCCATCATTCAATATATTGAGGCGCTAATCCAGCGAGAGGCGGCGTACCAGGCCGAGGGAGATGTGTATTTTCGCGTCCGCCGTGACCCTGAATATGGTCGGTTATCGGGGCGACGGCTCGAGGATATGCTGGAAGGTGTCCGGGTGGAGGTGGAACCGGGAAAGGAATTCCCAGGAGACTTCGCCCTCTGGAAAGCGGCTCGCCCCGGCGAACCTTACTGGGAGAGTCCCTGGGGACCCGGTCGGCCTGGGTGGCACATTGAATGCTCCGCCATGTCTCTTTGCTATCTTGGGGACTACTTCGACATGCATGGAGGCGGCATGGATCTGATTTTTCCTCACCACGAAAATGAGCGC
Organism: Sulfobacillus sp.; assembly: GCA_027343765.1. Taxonomy (GTDB): domain Bacteria; phylum Bacillota; class Sulfobacillia; order Sulfobacillales; family Sulfobacillaceae; genus Sulfobacillus_B. The sequence goes on along the minus strand of DAHWKG010000063.1, from coordinate 3,915 downwards.
GCCCAATCGCGGGCATACTTAGGCCACGAGCCCGTAGGCGTTTGGGTCCACAACGGACTCATTACCCGTGCTGGGGTGAAGATGTCGAAGTCCTTGAAAAATGGTGTGACATTGGGAGAACTGTTGGACCGCTATCCGCCTCATGTGGTCCGAACCTATCTCATCAGTGTCCATTACCGGTCGCCGCTGGATTTTGAGGAACGATATATTTCCGAATGGGCCACCGGTCTCGGGCGTATCGAGCGATTATGGCAGGATGTTCAACACGCTCCCTCTGCGCGTGAGGTGGTACGGGAAGACTGGGCGGACGAATTGTTAGGGTTCGAGGAGCGCTTTTTGACAGCATTGGACGAGGACTTCAACACGGCCCGGGCCTTTGCTGAAGTCTTCGATATGGTTAAGGCTACCTATCGGGGGATGGAGCGGGGGCACCAGGTTACGGCGGCGGGGCTTGCGCGCCGCAATTTGACATGGGCGAACGAGATCCTAGGATTTCTGGCCCAAGCCGAGGGCCCGGTTCAGGACGACGGTGCAGAGTACCTACTTGAAGCACGCGAAGCGGCGCGGCGCGAGAAAAATTACGCGCTTGCCGACGCCCTCCGAGATGTCCTCATGCGCCGGGGCTACGAGGTTTTGGATGGGCCGGACGGTTCACGGATTCGCCGGAAGTCAGGAGGTTAAATATGGGCCGAGATCGACAACATCGCGATAAGCCGCAAGGGAGAAAGCCTTTCGAAAAACGACCTGAAGGGCGCCGGGAACGGCATCAGGATTCCGGACCGGTGCGGCGACCTTTCGAGGATCTGGAGGACACCCCCGTTTTGGTGGGGCGCCACCCCGTATTGGAAGCCTTTCGATCGGGACGGGCCATTACTCGTCTTTGGGTGCAAGAGGGCCTTTACGAAGGGAGTCTTCGCGAAATTGTGGCGTTGGCCCGTGATCATCATGTGCCGGTCACGGATGTACCCCGTGCCTTCTTAGACCGTTTAGGCGGCGAGTTGCCGCACCAAGGCGTGGCGGCACAGGTGGCCTTGAAGCCAACCCGAAGTCTTGAAGAGATTCCGGAAATCATTGAGGCATCGGGAAACCCTTGGCTCTATATCTTAGATGGTATCCAGGATCCGCACAATTTAGGAGCGATTCTTCGGACAGCCGATGCGACCGGGGCCGCGTGCGTTGTGGTACCGGAGCGGGGCGCGGCAGGACTCACGGCGGTGGTGTCCAAGGCGTCGGCTGGAGCCATCGAGTATGTGCCAGTCGTACGCGTCACCAACTTGGCCCAGGCCATCGACAAGATCAAGCAGGCGGGAGTTTTTGTTTACGCGGCTGACCCGCAGGCGATCCAACTTTACACGGATGTTGACTGGACTGGCCCCACGGCGGTGGTCATCGGGTCCGAGGGGCGCGGAGTCCGGCCGTTAATCAAGAATCGTTCGGATGGGTTGATTAAACTGCCGATGTTAGGACAAGTTTCGTCATTAAATGCGTCTAATGCCGCCTCTGTGATAGGATTCGAGGCGGTTCGACAACGAGCCCGCAAAAAGTCTTTGTTGACGCCGCTTTAAAGCCCCGACTATAATGGCACATAGATTCTGATTATGTTCCGATGATGGCGAATGTCAGATCGGGGACATCCGGTTGTTGTAAAAGACTGATTTTTGCAACGATGTCTGCATGCGATGGAGGCGATGTGGGTGAGCGTTGGCCCTGTGCATAATCTGACCAGTAGCTATGAGGCAATGTTGGATGAGGACATTGTCAATGAGGCACGTGAGGGCAACGGAGAAGCGTTGGAGTTTCTTATCCACAAGTACCGCAATTTTGTTCGTGCGAAAGCCCGCTCCTATTTTCTGATTGGAGCGGACCGCGAAGACATCATTCAAGAAGGGATGATTGGTCTTTATAAGGCCATTCGCGACTTTCGTAATGACAAATTGGCGTCGTTTCGAGCGTTTGCTGGATTGTGCATTACCCGACAAATTATTACGGCGATCAAGACTGCAACCCGGCAGAAACATATTCCGCTGAATTCCTACATTTCGCTGAACAAGCCAATTTATGAAGAGGATTCGGATCGCACATTGATGGACGTCATTTCCACCTCGCGAGTCTCCGACCCCGAAGAAATGGTGATTAACCGGGAAGAGTTTGGTGATATTGAGGAGAAAATGGGAGAAATACTGAGCGACCTGGAATGGAAGGTCTTAATGTCATATCTTGACGGTCGGTCGTATCAGGAAATTGCCGTGGAGTTAAAGCGCCATGTCAAATCGATTGATAACGCCTTGCAACGCGTGAAGCGGAAATTGGAGCGGTATTTGGATGGCCGCCTGGCCTTACCGCTTCAGTCCTTCCAACCGTCTAAAGACGACATTTAAGACGGGTCTCTCGGCCTTATTCTTAGAATTGTTGACATGACGGATCGCCGCCGGGTTACGCGCCTCGGCGGCGATGATTTTGTAGGTCTTGCCATAACGATTGCAAGCGTTCCGATTCGTGGACGTCGAGGGGAGTCGCCCGATAAAAGGCTGCCTCCATGAGCTGTACCATCGGCCAAATTGTTGGTGCGTCGTCCGGGAAGAACCGGACCCATTCCTGCCCCCACTGGCGGGGGCTCGGTGCCTGGTGCCACCGGACTCCGAGTTTACGCTGTCCCGCCTTCTTCATTTGCCGCCAAAGCCGGGCTGAGAGCGGAGCACTCCGGATGCGCCGAATTCGCCACAAAAGAGTCAGTCCTACAAGTGTGACCAGAGTCACCAGGATCACCCATCGCTTGGGGAAGGGGCGAGCGGAGCCCGGCGAGCCCGCCGGATGCCTTTGGGCATTGCCCACGGAACCGGGGTGCCGGATTTCGGGTGGTGTTGTCGTCCGTAACTTGTTGGGCTTGGCGGTATGGGCCGGTGGAGCAATCTCGCCGGCCGGCGTACTAATCGGGGCTGTACCGTTATTCGAAAGGATATTGATGGGGAAATGGAATCCGGGCGTCGGATCGAAGGGGACCCATCCTTGTCCCTTGATCCAGATTTCCGCCCATGAGTGAGCGTCGATGGCACGAACCAGGTAGCCATGACGCGACTTGTCCCAGGTTCCCGGCGCGTAACCGACGACCCAGCGAGCCGGAACATGGATGGATCGCATCATCATAATAAAGGCGGTAGAAAATTGATCGCAGTAGCCTTGGCGGTCTTTGAACAAGAAATGATTGACGACATTGCCGTGACTAGGGGTGACCTGATACGAGTAACGATAGTGACGATCTAAATACCGTTTGATGTCCTGTGCGGCCTGCCAAGGGCCTCTGGCGTTCCTCGTGATGCGGCGGGCGAGCCGGGTGACCTCCGGAGACAGGGATCGGGGACGTTGCAAGTCCTCGGTTAGGCTAGGCGGGGCCGCGAACGAGGTGTTGATTAAGGCGCTTTTCTCGTAGTCGCCGACTAAACTTAAGACATGATATACTCCCACCCCATCGGCAATGAATCGTTGCGAACGGGGGTGAACGACGGTCTTGACGCTGAATTTGGTCGGTGCTCCAGGGTAAAACAGAGTGGTCAGCGGTTTGGACGATGCGTCCACGATGGTGGTGCGGAGCGTTTCCGTCATAAGATTACCGGAAAATGGGTTCGAGACGAGTGGTAATATCGCCGATTCGTTGTTGGGATCGGCCTGAAAGGTATCTGAAGGACCGTCGTTAGACCAAGAGGTGCCGTTGAACTGCGTATAGACGGCGGCCTGCCAGTAGTGGGGCCTGGACGTTAGAGCGACGAAGACCGGGGCGTGACTTGCGGTGAGGGAGTGCCCAATGCTGGTGACCCCCACCCCATATCCTGTTACTGCTTGCCCGTTACCGCTGACGCGGGCCAATACCGACATCCCGGAAAAGAGGCCAAGAGGGTCGGACTGCGTCCTCGACGGCAT
>DAHWKG010000055.1:0-29339 GCA_027343765.1 Sulfobacillus sp. | reverse complement strand
AGATCCAAGTCCCCCTTGAGGGCCACCCGAATCGTGGTGCCCTGGACGGTGTGCACAATGGTCAAGAGCAACCCCCTAAGTACATTACCAACTTCTTCCTGAGCCCATCATACACGTCCTACGGCAAAAAAAAAGGCGACTTGTGGTCGCCCTTATTCGGGATACTCGTCGGATTCTCTGTCAGTACTCTCACCCCAGCGGAGCGGTTTTTGCCTCACCGCATCGAATAAGACCTCGCCCTTCTCATCGACAATGGATTCGACATTCTCGACATAACCCACCGGTTCGAAAAAATCCACGAAGGTTTCCTGGTAGTCCACGGCCGGTGGAGTGTCCGATGGGGTATCTGAGTTGCCCCACTGGGCCACACTCTGCCAAAAGTCTTCACCATCCGGCTCCACCACATCACGATGGATGTCCCGGCGGTCCCCGAAGGGGAAGGGGACCACTTCCGCCTCAGATGGGGGGCCCTGGTAGCCGGCGACAATCTCCCGCTGGCAGTCAACACAGTAGATGGCGTCCGGCATAGCCTGAAGCCGCGCCTCGCCTATCGGACCGCCGCAGCGGTCGCACACCCCATAGGACCCCTCATCCAGCTTTTCTTCGGCCCGCTCAATAATCCCCAGTCGCCGGTTAAGGCCCACCGTGAGCCCCACATCCAGCTCGCGGTGGAAGGTATCCGTGGCCAAGTCCGCCGGGTGATTGTCGTACGCGGATAGCGCATGCACCGACTCCGTTTCGCTTTCATTGAACTGCTGCCGAATCAAATCCCGCATCTGTCGAAGCCATGCCCGTCGTTCGGCCAGTTTGGACTCCTCCACAGTACCCCTCCTAACCCGTGATTTTCCACAAATACCGCCAGGCATTGCCCCAGACGGTCGCCTTCGGAACGCCTACTTTCGCCACCAATGGCACCCGTGCCACTTCTTTTCCTTGGACCCACGCCACCATTTGTCCTAAGACCTGTCCTTTGTCTATCGGGGCCTCAACATGGGACGGCACAGAAATTTTTCGCTCGATGCGCCCAGACCCTCGCTCCAACGTAAGAAACCGATCGTGAGCGACCACAGCGGCCACCGATTTGGCCGTCCCGCGCCGAACCGGAATTTCCGCGACCTTAGTTCCCCGGGTAGCGATGGCCGCCGATTGATAATGCTGAAATCCCCACGTCAGGAGACTCGACGCATCCTGAAAGCGCGCCTTGGAACTGGGCGCTCCCAACACCACGGCAATCATCCGGGTATTATCGCGTTTGGCAGTAGCCACCATGCAGAAGCCTGCTTGACTGGTGAACCCGGTTTTAAGCCCGTCCATGCCCGGATATTGTCGCAAAAGCCGGTTGTGATTAATCAGCCATAAGGTGCCGCCCTTGCCATTTCGTACCGTGCGGTCTTCCCACATAGATGTGTAGTGCAAAAGAAGGGGTTGACGGACGGCGTGTTCGGCAAGAATCGCGAGGTCGTGCGCAGAAGTATAATGGTCGGCTTGATGAAGGCCATGAGGGTTAGCAAAGTGCGTCGCCGTCATGCCCATCTTGCGGGCGGTTCGGTTCATGTCTTGGACAAAGGCTTCGGGAGAGCCAGCGATGTATTCCCCCAGGGCGTACGCAGCATCATTAGCGGAGCCAATAGCAACGGCTTTTAGGAGGTGGTCGACACTGATGCGCTCGCCCGGCTCAAGCCAGATTTGAGACCCATTAATGCGATAGGCTTCCTCCGAAACGGGGACCAATTCGTTCAGTTGAATTTTCTTCTGCTCCACCGCCCGTACGGCCAAATAGAGCGTCATGAGCTTGGTGACACTAGCCATGGGCAACTGTTCGTGGGCATTCTTTTCATAGAGAACGCGCCCCGAGAGCCCATCCACCAATTCCACCGCTTTGGCACTAACGGGCGGCGGGACGGCCTCAGTCTCTGCCAAGGACACCCCCGAAAGCAACCAGGGAGCCCAAAGTGCCCCCACGAGGAGGACGATTCGTAATGTTAGACGCCGCATGAATACTCCCCCAACCTTTCGCAAATTTGAGGGTAGTATCAGCGGAGCCCAGGTGAATCATGCATGAGGCAAAATATCCAACACCGCCGGCGGGCGGGTGGGAGCGGGACCTAAAGTGACGGCGGACTGTAACAGCGCTACTGCCTCCTCCCGTCGAGATCCTGCAGGGGCTAAGACTTCCGCAATGGGTCTAGCGGTGTCCACCGTGTCTCCCAAACGAACGAGCCAACGCACCCCCACCCGCGGATCGACCGGATCCTCTTTACGGAGCCGTCCGGCTCCGAGATGCTGGGCGGCACGTCCGATCGCCTCGGTGTCGATGGCCTCGATGGTCCCCGACTGGTATAAAAACACCGGAGAGGCTGGGAAAAGGCTAAGCCCCCGGACCACCTGCTCGGGATCGCCGCCCTGGGCTTCAAGCCAACTCATCCATTTATCTCGTGCCCGTCCGCTGTCCAAAGCGTTTTCTACCTGATTCCTAGCCACTTCCAGGGGCTCCGCTTGGGCGAGGCTCACCATCTGGCTCGCCAACGCCAGCACTTCTTCACGGAGATCCGCGGGACCTCTCCCCGTAAGGCAATCCCAGGCTTCCATCACCTCCACGGCGTTTCCCACCGCCTGGCCGAGCGGCTCGTCCATATTGGTGAGCACAGCGGCCGTCCGAAGACCCGCGCTTTCGCCAATCCGAATCATGAGCTCAGCCAAACTCCGCGCCCGTTCAAGCGTTTTCATTAACGCACCAGAGCCTACTTTAACGTCGAGAACCAAGTTGGGTGCTCCCAGCGCTAACTTTTTGGACATTATCGAGGCAGCGATTAAGGGAAGGCTGCCCACCGTTCCCGTCACATCGCGAATGGCATAGAACACGCCATCAGCCGGCGCCAGGTTCGCGCTTTGGGCGACCACCGCCACTCCCACCCGGTCCATTTGCCGGGACAGCGCCGCCTCATCCAATGTCACCTGAAAACCGGGAATGCTTTCCAACTTATCCAAGGTACCCCCGGTATGGCCCAGTCCGCGTCCGGACATCTTCAGCACGGGGATACCGAGGCTTGCCACCAACGGTGCCAAGATGAGGGTCGTCTTGTCCCCTACCCCTCCGGTCGAATGTTTGTCCACACGCCCTCGAATGGTGGGCGGCGTCGTTCCTTCCTCTGCCATGGCGCGCGCCAGCTCAAAGACCGCCTCCTCGTCAAGTCCGTTCAAATACACCGCCATCAACCACGCTGCCACTTGATAATCAGGAATCTGGCCCTGAACCACCCCACGGACAAACTGACGAAGAATCCCGGGACGGTACTGACGATCTCGAGCTGCTTCTATCGCCTCAATCATGATTCTGGCCCCTCTTCATGCACGAGTGCTCTCCAGGGGCGCCCGGGTCCCAGGGGAGTCAACTGCCAGAGACCCGCCAAGGTCGCCGCCATATCCGCCAAGGTCTCGCGGGGTTCCCCGATTTCCCGAGGAATGCGAGCTCCGTACGTTAACCAGGGCAACCACTCCCGCGTATGATCGGTACCGGCAAAGGTAGGATCGCATCCGTGGTCGGCCGTAATCCAGAGTTGGTCCTCGTCGCCTAAGCGCGACCAAATGTCCCCTAACATGCCGTCCAATTCGAGAAGTGCGTTCACATATCCCTTCGCATCGCGGCGATGCCCGTAATGAGAATCGAACTCCACCAAATTGGTGAAAATGAAGCGATCATAGGCCTGCCCGTGAAGAAGTTCCGCGGTCTTTTCCAGACCATCACGGTTGCTCACCGTCTTGATATGCTCATCGAACCCGTGTTCAGAAAAGATGTCACCAATTTTTCCGACCGCCACCGTCTCGATGCCTGCTTCCTGAATGCGATCCACCATGGTTTCCGACCATGGTTCAACGGCATAGTCGTGGCGGTTGGCGGTTCGCTGAAAGTGTCCTGGGCTACCGCGAAATGGCCGAGCGATGATCCGCCCCACCAAATTCGGTCCTTGCATAATCGCGCGCGCCTTTTGGCACCACTCGTACAACGTATCCAGCGGGACCACGTCTTCGTGGGCGGCAATCTGCAACACCGAGTCCGCCGAGGTGTAAACAATCGGCCAGCCCGTCTTCATCTGTTCCGCTCCAAGTTCCTCAATGATGCGGGTGCCCGAAGCAGGACGGTTCCCCAATAGCGGTCGCCCGAATGCTTGGGTGAGGGCATCAACCACCTCTGGCGAAAAACCTTCGGGATAGGTCCGAAAGGGTTCTTCCACCAGAAGACCCATCATTTCCCAATGCCCTGCCAAGGTGTCCTTGCCCTGGGCGCGTGGCGCGATCTTGGCTGCCGAGCCTTTTAAGGCGACTGGCGCCGTACCCGGCAACGGGGTCAAATGGCCCAACCCCATAGCCGCCAAATGGGGCAAATTGGCGCCACCCACAGCTTCCAACGCGTGGGTAATGGTGTTAGCCCCCCCATCGCCCCACTTTTCGGCATCCGGGGCCGCCCCGATGCCCCCTGAATCTATGACAATCAGCACAACCTGCATAAAACCCCTCCCATCCCCGTTCCGGCTTATTATGCCCTGGGATGAGCCTGGTCGTAAACTGGACGGAGTCTAGCGCGACTCACATGGGTATAAATTTGCGTCGTGGAAATATCCTGGTGCCCAAGCATCTCTTGCACCGCCCGAAGATCGGCCCCATTTTCCAACAGGTGCGTCGCAAACGAGTGGCGTAGCGTATGCGGCGTGAGATGGGTTTGAATTCCGGCCACTTGCCCGTAGTCCTTAATGAGCTTCCAGAAACCTTGACGCGATAGCGGGTTTCCCCGCTGATTTAAAAATAAGACGTCGCCCGACCGTGGGGTCTCGATTCGTGGTCGCGCCTCGTCCAAATACCGGTGCAACCAGCTAATCGCCAGACGCCCCAGGGGCACATAGCGCTCCTTGGACCCCTTCCCAAGGCATCGTACGCGTGGGGGATCCTCCCACCAATCGTTGATCGTTAAGCGGCAGAGTTCGCTCACTCGAAGTCCAGCAGCGTACATCACTTCGAACATCGCCCGATCACGCACCCCCAAGGGGGTCCCGACATTGGGGGACTCAATGAGCCGAACCACCTCGTCGGGGCTCAGAACGCTGGGAAGCCTCCGGTCGCCCTTGGGCGTGTCCAAATATTCGGTGGGATTGTCGGTCAGGATTTCTTCACGTTCTAAATACGCGTAAAAACTCTTGAGGGCTGAAAGACGTCGGGCCCGCGTGGCCGACGATCGCCCGGCCCGCTTTAAGGACTCCAAGTAGGCGACCACGACTTCCCGCTTCCGGTCCAAAGGGCGGTTCTTGGCAAAACGCATATAATCTGCCAAATCCCGCCGATAGGCACTTAAGGTGTTCTCTGAGAGACGCCGCTCGTACTGGAGATAATACAAAAAGTCTTCAATCCAGCCTTCCATGGGTCGCACCCCTTCGCCGAAGAGTTCGCCATAGAAGCTTCGAGTTCCTCTCCCACGCGTGGCATCTTCATCAATTCACGGCCATGCACTGGGACAGGGTGGCCATTGGCTTACTGACATCTAAAGACAAAAAGAGCCCCCTCGCACCATGAGGGGGCTTTCTTCCTTTTACGCTAGAATTGCGTCCACGGAAGTGAAGGGTAAGTTATGGGCTTCGGCCACGGCCTGGAAGGTTATGCGCCCTTTATGGATGTTGAGACCGCGAGCCAACGCAGGGTCTCGCCGAAGGGCCTCTTCCGCGCCATGGGCAGCCAGTAACCGAGCGTAGGGTAGGGTGACATTGGTCAACGCCAAGGTGGATGTGCGGGCCACCGCGCCTGGCATGTTGGCCACCGCGTAATGGATAACGCCATGCTTCACATAGGTGGGATGCGAGTGCGTGGTCACCCGGTCGATGGTCGCAATCGATCCCCCTTGGTCAATCGCCACGTCCACGATGACCGAACCGGCCGGCATGGTGCGCACCATCTCCTCGCTGACCAGATGCGGCGCTCGCGCTCCCGGAATCAACACCGCGCCCACCAGCAAATCCGCGGTACGCACGGCTTCAGCGATATTATACTCGTTGGACATAAGCGTACGGATGCGCCCTTGGAAAAGATCGTCCAGCTGCCGTAGTCGGTCGGCATTAATATCGACAATGGTCACTTCGGCCCCCAATCCCAGCGCGATACGAGCTGCGTTGGTCCCGACAATTCCTCCGCCGACAACCACCACCTTGCCTGGTAGCACACCGGGCACACCGCCCAATAAGACGCCTCGACCCCCGTAGGCCTTCTCAAGAAACTGTGCGCCAATCTGGGTGGCCATACGCCCGGCGACTTCGCTCATGGGCGTCAACAGCGGCAACGAACGGTCAGGCTTTTGAACGGTCTCGTAGGCGACGGCGGTAATGCCGGATTCCAGCAAGGCCTCCGTCAATTCGCGCTCTGGTGCCAAATGCAAGTATGTAAAGAGAAGTAAATCCGCACGAAAATACCGGTACTCTTCCACCAAGGGCTCTTTAACCTTCATCACCATCTCCGCCTGACCCCACACGTCCGCGGCATTAGGGATTAGGGTGGCTCCGGCTGCCTGATATTGCTCGTCGGAAAATCCGCTACCAAGCCCGGCACCACTTTCTACCAACACTTTGTGGCCGTCCTTGGTAAGCGACAGAGCACCTGCGGGAGTCAACGCCACCCGGTTCTCGTCGGTCTTAATCTCTTTGGGAACACCGATAACCATCATCAATCTGTCCTCTCATGTCAAGTTCCCGGTCTCGGGTCGATCTAACGATAGCGCATTAAGTGACAAAAATCTGCTCGCAGAACAAACTTTTCCCTTAATCGGCGTTGCGAATCCGCCCGATTAGTGCCTCCCGTTCCCATTTTGTCCCGCTGACAATCAGTTCACGCGCTTGATCGACTCCGTCCCACACGTTCCAGTTGAGGACCCCTACCACGAATCCGTCCTTCAGATAATACACAACCCCCTCTTCGCCCGGCGCCACCCAATCCTCCACCATTTCGTACGCCGTCGAACATTCCCCTATCGCTTCATAGCCAAACTGATAGAGATCGGAATAGTAAAACGGCAGATGCTGGTAGGCTTTTTTCGCCCCGGCCATATTCTCGCCCGCCATCCGTCCTTGGGTCACGGCATGGTCTTCGTGCATCATGCGCCGGCCATCGGGTCCCAACACCGCCACGTCGCCGGCCGCCCAAATGTGAGGATCGCGCGTCGCTAGATTGCGATCGACCACCACCCCCTGGTCATTGGTCAATCCGAGCGGCCGGGCGAGGTCGTCGTTGGCCACAAAGCCAAGGCCCAAAACGGCGACGTTGGCCGAAAATCGCTGACCGCGAGCCGTTACCGCCACGATCTCGTCCCCCGTCTCTTCAAACCCTGTCACCTCTTGCCCGCCGTGAATAGAAACCCCGTGAGACCGGTATTCTTCCAATACCCGTTCCCTCAGTCGGCGAGGAAAAAATCCGTCGAAGGGCCGAGACTCCAGCGTAATCCAGGTAACCTGGTGCCCCTGGCTGGAAAGCACCGCCGTCATCTCGGAGCCGATAAATCCCCCGCCCACCACTAACACCCGGCTTGGCTCGCGAAGCCGCTGCCATAGACGAATGTGCTCCCCCATATGTCCCGGATAGAATACGCGCTCGAAACGCCCGGAAAGCGTGCGCGGCTTCCCCCCGGTGGCGATAAGCAACTGATCGTAACCCACCATTTGCCCACTCGCCGTTGTCACCGTCCGGTTCACGGCATCAATAGCCTTCACGGCGTCGCCCAACATCAATGAAACCTCTGGCTGTCGCCGCCAAGAAGGTAACCACACCTCTTCCAATCGCATGTCCAGCCACAACTTTTTCGATAGCGGAGGACGCTGATAGGGGGGAAATGGCTCGTCGGAAATCACCATGACAGGTCCGCTCTTGTCCCGTCGCCGAATACCAGAAATCGCTGCATCAGCCGCCATACCGCCCCCGACAATAACGTAGGCATATCGCTCCATGTCAATTGCTCCTTTCGGCGCGGAAGCTCACCGGGAACAGCCCCTCCGCTTCCGCATATACCTCCGTGCCATGATGGACAACAACCGCTCCCGGTGTCCCAGTACTTAAAACGGCCGTCGCGCCTATGGAAACTTCCTCGGTAATCACCTCGACTAACGTGCCCCAGGAATAAATCATACCGTCGGTTCCGCCCACTCGCCGCCCGCCGTCACTCGATCGGGTGACGAGGCGACGAACCAGGTCAAACCCCCCCGGATCGAAGCGTACGCACCAAGGCGATACCACCATGAAGCGATCATATCCCTTGGCGCGGGTCAAAAAGCGCGGGTTTTTCTGCAGAATGTCCTCGGCGGTGAGGTCCAATACCATCACCGCCCCCCAAATCACTGAGGACGCGCTGTCAGCGGTCACGTTTCTTGCATCACGACCAAAGATCAGGGCGATTTCCCCCTCGGCTGTCACCCGCTCTGAGATGCGAGGCAACCGTACCGTCGTCCCTGAAAGCGCCCAAGTATTGCGCGGCTTTAAAAAGGTGGCCGGGGCTTCAGGAACGGGGGTCTGCAAATCTCGAGCATGGTCGCGGAAGTTGAGCCCAATTCCGACAATCCGCTCTGGCTCAGCAATCGGAAGAACCATCGTGACGGCGTCGAGTGGTTCGCCATCGGTTGAGAAAAGCCCCTCGTCGGTGGCCCGTTGCTCGATTTCAGCCGTCATCCCTTGACGAATCAACATCGCCAAGCCTTCCGGATAGGTCTTTCCCCAACGGGCGTTGAGACCTGAGATTCGAAGTATACGGTCATTCTCGCGTATGACCGCCGAGGCTCCCGCTCCCTCACGAGCCATTCCCCATCCAATCATCAGCGACCTCGCCTCCTTTTAGAGACTGCGATTTTGACCCCCGTCCACCCAAGTAGCTGTTCCATTCACGTACGACGCCGCGGGCGACAGCAGAAACGCTGCCAGCCGCCCGAACTCATCCACCCGGCCGTACCGACCTAAGGGAATTCGAGCCGTCATCCGTTGGCGTATGGCTTCAATAGATGCGTGTTGGCGCTCGGCTGCCCGACCGTCCAACTCCAGTACTCGCTCGGTATCAATGCGTCCAGGGACGATGGCATTTACGCGAATCTGCCTCGGACTAAGTTCGTCCACCAATGTCTTTACCAAGGCATGAATTCCGGCGCGAAATACATTCGACAGCAACAAATGAGGAATTGGGGTTTGAATCGAGGACGATGTGTTAAAGAGAAGAGAGCCACCGTCCCTCATATTAGGCAATAGCCCACGGACAACGTGAGCGGGCCCCTGAAGCAGTTTTTGAAAGGCTGCTTGCCAGGCCTCATTGTCCAGCTCCGAGAAATCACCCGGAGGCGGACCCCCGGTGTTCACAAAAATACCATCGAGTCGCACATCCTGTAATGACGCCACCAGCGCTTGACAAGACCCCAAGTCGCCGGTATCAAGGATCCGCTGCTGGCCTTCTTGACGACTGGTTCCAATGACCCCCGCGCCTTCCGCCCGCAACGCGTCAGCGACCGCGCGACCGAGCCCTCGGCTAGCTCCCATGACCAAGAAAGTCTTCCCGTCGAGTTCTAAGTCCATGACTACCTCCTACTCACCGAGACGCCGTGCTGGGTCAAAAATGGACCGCACTCGTGCCGTCACATCAGCCCAATCTCCAGCCACACTAGGTGACGCGCCAATGCGTGACCCCATCATCTCATACCATCCAGCACCCGGGCAGAAATAAACAGTTGTGTCGGTCTCAATCCGGGAAACATCAAGAGCCCAGCTGACACCCCTCATGTAGCGTTCCGCCGCCATCGCTCGGTACCCCGCATTCAGACGTTCACGCTCATGATTCAACCAGGCTTCGATACCCTCGTGCCATTGAACCGCCAAACCGCGGGTTGATAAGGTGCCCCGAGAAGCACTGCGCCCCTCGAAAAGGCCCCAAATCACCCAGTGATCCATCCCCCCAGGTTTCACCAGCAACAATGCTTCGGGGCGTTCAGCCCTCACTAGTAGCCCTTCGACGGTCCGACGGGCCTCCCTCCAGGGCAAGGGCTCACTCGTCATAAAGGCGACTTGCGAGGCGCGCGGTCGAAGCTTTAGCGTAATCCGAGTGATAGCGCCTAGCGTTCCTGAGGATCCGACCAGCACCTTAGCCACGTCATAGCCAGCCACATTTTTCATTGTTTTGCGCCCAAAGCGCAACACCCGGCCCCGTCCATCTACCCATTGGGCGGCCAAGAGAAAGTTACGCCAGCCATGCCCGTGTCCCGACCGCCAGGTGGTCGCATTGGCCGCCACCAAGCCCCCCACCGTTTCGTCCATGAAGGGTTCAATCGTCGGAAGATCCACCCCTTCCGATTCCAAGAGGCGCGCCAGAACCCCAGCGCCAATCCCGGCCCCTACCTCCACTGAAAGGTTATCCCGATCCAGGTCGAAAATTTGGTCAAGACCCCGCATATCTACAATGGTCCGCCCCGATTGATGAGAGATCCGCCGTCCTTGACCGCGAAATGTCAATGGCGTGTCAAGCGCCGCCGTCTGCCGCATCAAGTCGCGCACCTCCGCATCTGATCGGGGCGCAACGGAGAGGGGGCCCGGTTCTACCGACGGCGGATCCGGAGTTTTCGCCGGCCAGAGTGCCTTCAAGGGGTTTAATAAACCCGACGGGTCAAATGCGGACTTCATCTCACCCAAGACCGTCAACTCGTCTGCGTTGTACATGAGTGGCAGGTATTCCGCCTTGTCAATGCCGATCCCATGTTCACCGGTGATGGCTCCTCCCATCTCCACGCAGGCTGACAAAATCGCGCGGTCCGCGGCCTTCAGCCGAGTGACCTGCCCCGCGTCACCAGGATCGTAGGGGATGCTCGGATGAAGGTTCCCGTCCCCCGCATGGGCGGCGGTGACAATGGTGAGCCCCTGTTCTTCCCCAATTGCCAGGACCCGATTCATCATCTCCGCCAATCGCGGACGGGGGACCGTCACGTCTTGTACCCAGAGATGAGGGGCGAGCCGTGCCGCCGCTCCGTAATGGGCCCTTCGCCCCCGCCAAAGATTGGCGGCCTGAAGCGCATCGTGCGCAGCCTCAAAACGGAGGCATCCCATGCGTTCGGCCACCTTCCGCACCAAGCGCGCATCGGCCTCCACATCGCCTGGCGAGCCGTCCAACTCGATCAATAACACGGCACCCGCACCACGCGGATATCCCGCGTGAACGTACGCCTCGACAATGGTAATCGACTCCTCATCCATGAGCTCCAAGGCAGCTGGCGTCAAGCCCTCAGCAACGATGGCACTCACGGTTCGAGTGGCCTCCTCGATCCCCTTAAAGCTGACGAGAAGCGTCTTAGTGCTCTCAGGTAGCGGCCGAATGGCCAACGTAGCTTCGGTCACAAGCGCTAGAGTCCCTTCGGACCCAATCACCAAACTGGCGAGATCTAAGCCGGGCGCCAATCCTACCGGGGGCAAGGTGCGAATCGAACCGTCCGCCAACACCACCTCCAACGCCAACACGTGATTGGTCGTGACGCCGTACTTCACACAGTGTGGCCCCCCCGAATTTTCCGCCACGTTTCCGCCGATGGTGGAGATGCGGTGACTCGACGGGTCAGGAGGGTAGAAGAAGCCCCGATCCGCCAGCGCCTGTTGCAAATCTGCATTCACCACGCCCGGCTGCACCTGGACCGTTCGCGAGGTTTCATCGATGGCAAGAATGCGGTTCATCCGCGTGAACGCGACCACCACGCCACCCACCAAGGGCGTCGTGCCCCCGCTTAAATTGGTGGATGCGCCCCGACCAATAATGGGCGCACGAGCTTCTTGGGCTATCCGAACGGCGGCTACCACTTGCTCCGGGTCCTCGGGAAGGACGACGGCATCAGGTAAGTGCCGCTCCCCCGTGGCGTCGTAACTGTAAGCGAGCAGTTGATCGCGATCGGTAATCACCTGGTGATTTCCCAATGCCGCCACCAATTTCCGTCGTAGAGACTCCTGCTCGCTGTCATCCAATCGACGATAGTTATTGATAAGCGCCGTCCGATCCATGGTTTGACGAAGCTCATAACGAGCCATGCTTGTCCTCCCTCTTGTAGAGCCGCAATTCCTGCCGAAACACGACCACGTCTGCGGTGGTTAACAGCCCCGCCCCTCGAATCCCGTGTTCTGAGCCAGGAAAATGGTATGGGGAACGGAAACCAATGTCTCCGTGGGCCAGCCGTTTCCTAAACATTTCCGGCTTCTCCTTTTGTTCGCATCCATTGGAGGAGCCGCCCCAGGCGTACCCCGGCCGCTTGAAGGCTCTGCTCACTCAAGTTCAGCGCGTCGGCTAAAGTCATCGGCCGAGGTGCCAGAGGTTCGGCAAACGAAAGCCCTTGGCGAAAGAAGGGGCCTAAATCCGCGGGCAACTGCCCAGCCAACGCAATGATAGGGGTAGAGGTCGCAATGCCCAACTGCAACACCACCCCCACCACTTTTCCCATCAGAGACTGCTGATCAAGCCGCCCTTCCCCCGTAATCACCCAGTCAGCCTGCTCCATTCGCTCGCGAAGCCGCACACGATCGGCTAAAAACTGGGCACCCGAGGTCAATTCGGCACCTAAGGCCGCCAATGCAAAGCCCATTCCGCCGGCAGCGCCCGCTCCAGGGAGATCCCGGGCCCCACTCGCGACCCGCTCCGAAAACTGCGCCAGAGCCCCATTGCCGATTCGCGCTTCCTCTAGCGACAAACCCTTCTGAGGGCCGAACGTTTCCAGAGCCCCTTCAGGTCCGAGTAAGGGAACCATGACATCTGAGAGCGCCGTAATGGGGCACCCAATTTGAGGTAGCCGAGCCTCCACCACCGACGACCAGTGAAGAGCCGACGCCTCAAGCCGTCGCCCTGACGCATCGAAGAACTCCGCTCCTAAGGCCGCCAAAAGACCAATACCCCCGTCTACCGAACCGGTACCTCCAAGGGCCACCCAAATAGATTCGATCTCGGGATCCTCCAGAGCTTTCTTGATGAGAAGCCCGGTTCCCGCGCTGGTGCTGGCCCAGGGATGTAACGGACGCTCCCCGTCCGGGACAAAGGGGGAACCCTCGCTCGCCTCCACCACCCCGATCCGCCCCCATTTATACCAGCGAGCACGGCGGGGTCGACCATAGGCGTCGACCGTCTCCGTCTCTTGAACGCGGGCGCCCTCGGCGAGAAGGACTGCCCCGGTTCCTTCACCGCCATCGGCGAGCGGGCAGAGGTCCACCGTGAGTTCCCCCCATCCTTGGCGAAGACCCTTCTTGACGAGGGCGCAGGCCTGAACCTGATCGAGGCTTCCCTTGAAGGCATCGAGTGCCACCAGCACGCGTCCCATCTTAGTTGGACTCGATCGGCAAATCGAGAAGCCGCCAAGGACGGAGTTCCAGCGTTCGGGCCCCCGAGGTAATGGCCGGGTCCTGGCGCGCCAAACGTTCCGCCTCTTCGGCATCTACATTCTGATAAATCACCATGCCGCCCCGTCCGTCCTCGAACGGACCGCCCATCATCACTTTGCCGGCTCGATAGAGATCCGAAATATAAGCGAGATGCAGGGGCCGCGATTGAGCGTTTTTCTCGTTATCGACAATCGTTAGAACCGCTGCGTACACCATCAACTATCCCCTCCTGTGCACATGGATCGGCGGGCCTAGCACGCCGCTTACGGCAACTGAACCACCATCTTACCCTGGACCGAAGGCTTCTCCCCGGGGATCCCTAGGCTCACGTTTAAGGTGGCGCGAGACTCGTCCAACGCCTGTACCCGGGCCGTGATGGCGAGCCGTTGGCCAGGTTGGACCATACTCCGAAATCGTACCTGATACCGCGCGAGGCGCGATCCCGGCGGAAGTCCCGCCTCTAGGACAAGGCGGGCGATGAGGCCCATATTCAACATGCCGTGCACGATTACCCCCGGCAATCCAAACGCCCGAGCCGCCTCATCATCATAATGAATAGGGTTGTAGTCGTCTGACGCCCCTGCGTAGCGCACCAATTGTTCGCGCGTTACCGTCAAATGAAACGGTCCCATTTCATCTCCGACTTGCATGTTCTACCTCCTCGGTCACAATGAGCACGGCTCGGGCGTGAAAGGCGAGTCCTCGATCGACATGCTGCCCCTCACTCTCGATCCCGATGATATGCATGCCACCCCGCGTCTTCACATCGGCCACCCATCCGGTCACCTCAATGCGGTCCCCAGCACAGATGGAATCTTGGCTCCAATCAAAGGCTTGCTCGCCATGAAGCACCCCAGCGGGTGGCAAGTGTAAGCCCGGAATGTTCCAAGGGAGCAAAGTCACCACAAATGTCGGGGGCGCAACGACATCCCGGTATCCCTCCACCCGCGCCTTTTCGACGTCATAATGGATGGCATTGGTCAGCCCCAACGCGAGAGCATAACGGCGAATGGCCCCGCGCTCGACCTCATGAATCACCGGTATACTGCGGGTGCCGAGACGCTCGTGCTCAATTAGCATGCAAAGTTCCTCCTTTGTCGGCTTAGGCGCCCACTAACAACAGCACGGACGACGCCCCGATAACTGTCACCAGAATCCAACGAAAGGCCCCTGGACTTAACTTTTGATTCAAGCGTTTGCCCATCCAACTTCCCACCAACACCGCCGGAATACTGGGTAACGCCGCCGCAAGTCCACGGACGTGGATCAACCCTTCTAGGCTAAACAAGCTTACCTTGAAAACCCCCATGGCAAGCATCACCGCGTTCAACGTGGCGACGTAAACGCTCTGGGAAAGAGACTCTCCTAGCATCGCCGCCGAGACCACGGTACCGCCTATATTGGTCAATGTACTGGCGAGACCACCCGCAAACGAGAGCGGCCATGCCAGCCACGGGTACCCAGCTCGCAGCGGTCGCAGACGGACGAGCCTTAGGCCCTCCAACCCGGCAAATGTTAGAGCAATGGTGCCCATGAGGACTCGAACCAGCATGGGCGACGCAATCTTGAGGAAATGGGCCCCGAGCACGCTGCCCACCCCCACAAGTGGGATGTAGCGCCACAGCACAGGCCTAGCCACGTCATGCCGGTAGCGCCAAAAATTTACGGCGCTGGCGGCTAGGAACATGGGCGCCGCATACGCGACCGCCTGTTGGGGAGGAAGCCATAGGGAGAGAAGCGGCATGACCACCAATCCGCCTCCAATGCCTAAGGCAGCTCCAGCAAAAGACGCGACCAGCCCCGCGGCCGCCAAGGCGATAATCCACCCGGCTGGCACGCGCTAACCTTTCTTTTGCATCATCGCCCGAAGCGCATCCCACTGGTCCGGGGTCACTTGCTCTAGGCCGTTAAACATGCCGGCGCCGTGAATCCATTCTCCACCATCAATGGTCACGACCTCCCCGTTTACATAGGCCGCCGCATCGGAAATGAGATAGGCGGCCAACGTGGTCAACTCTTCCGGCTTTCCCACCCGCTTTAGAGGGACCCGGTCCACCGCGGCCTGAGCCATATCGGTTGTGGGCATGAGCCGCGACCAGGCACCCTCGGTGGGAAATGGCCCGGGCGCGATGGCGACCTGCCGAATCCCATACCGAGCCCACTCCACCGCCAAGGAACGGGTCAGTGCCAGAACCCCGGCTTTGGCAGCAGCCGACGGCACAACATATCCAGAACCGGTCCATGCATAGGTGGTCACGATGTTTAACACCGTGCCTGGCGACCCCTGATCAATCCATCGCTTGCCCGCGGCCAAAGTGCAGTAGAAGCTCCCGTGCAATACGATGTCCAACACCGCGTCCACAGCCCGGGGAGACAAGCGCTCAGTGGGGCTAATGAAGTTGCCGGCCGCATTGTTGACCAGCACATCCAATCCCCCGTAATGCTGAAACAGTTGGTCAAACACCTCATCGACCTCTTCCGCATGACGGATGTCGAGCGGGTGCGTCCAGACCTCGATGTTTTGGCGGCGAAAGGCCTCGGCCGTCTCCTCCAAGACTTCCGCTCGGCGTCCGACGATGGCCAACCGCGCTCCCAGCCGTCCGAAAGCTTCGCCCATGTGGCGACCGAGCCCCGTTCCGCCACCGGTAATCAGGATCCGTTTACCTTCCAAGAGATTATCACGAAAGATCATAGGGACCTCCCCTAACGAGCCGATACGTCCTACCCAGGTCCTCTACCCATCCTTGAGCGGCAAAGTAAGCGAGGTGCCCCCGGACCATTTCCGTGCCCACCTCGACTTGCTCGGGTGGGTAAACCGCCCGCGCGAGGGCGTCCGCATCCTGCGGCCCCTCCGCCAACAGGGCGAGTAGCTGTCGATTGCGCTCTTGCCGATGGCGGCGATAGGCCTCCAAACGATCCACCCCATCCCAGATAATGTCGCCGTGACCAGGCCCGATCCACTCCGGCCGAAGCCGAATCAGTTCATCGAGGGTGCGGAGATAATGGCCCAAATCGCCTTCCCGGGGCCCGATGACGACGGTGGTATTGCCCAGCACATTGTCGCCGGCAATGAGCCCTCGACTATCCGGTAAGAACAGGTTCCACTGCCCAGGCGTGTGTCCCGGCGCGTCAAACACCTGAACCGTGACGCCATCGATTGTCCACTGACGCGCATTGAGATCCTCCCAGGGCTCCTGGCCCAATTCTGCCCTCCGATCGGCGGGATGAAGATAGAGCGGAGCCTCAAAGCGCCGATGGGCCCAACCGCCGCCCCCGGTATGATCCCGATGCCAATGCGTGGCAAGGACGCCTACCACTTCAGGCGACCCGAGCCTCTTCCAGTCCTCCTCTAACCTCGTCCGGCCCGTCTCCGAGCCATCACCCGTATCAATAAGCAAAACCGACTTATGGCCAATCCAATAGCAGTTGGTCGACTGATAGGGGGGGAGGGTGCGGCTCGGAATCACTGATCGGAATACGTTCTCTCGGATCTCGTCCATGCTCCACCTCCTCGGTGCCACCGCATCCACTAGACCATGGTGAGACCACCGGACACGGAGAGTACCTGCCCGGTAATCTGTGAAGCCCCATCGCCGGCTAGGAAAACAATAGCTTCCGCAACTTCTCGCGGTTCGGCGATGCGACGCAAGGGGATGCGCCGAATCATCTTCTCAATCAACTTTTCCGCGTCGCCATCCTCCGTGTTGGTCTCAAGAATGCGTGTACGCGTAGGACCAGGTGCGACGCAATTGATGCGGATTTGATGGCGAGCCATTTCCTGAGCGATGGACTTCGAAAAGGCCACCACACCACCCTTGGCCCCCGCGTAGACAGCCTCTCCAGCCATGCCGACGCGGCCCGCATCGGACACCACATTGACGATGCTACCCTGGTTACGGGCCACCATGCTCGGCAATACCGCCCGAGAGGTGTAAACCACCCCCCAGAAGTTGGTGCTCATGACCCGCTTCCAATAGTCCCGGTCTTCTTCTAAAAACCGCGAAGTCAGCGTGTAGCCGGCATTATTGACCAAAACGTCAACCGGACCTAGGCGCTCTTCAATCTCGGATAAAGCCTCACCCACCCGCCTTTGATCCCCAACATCAACCGTCTGGCAGAGCGAGAGGTCCGGAATTGCCATAAGCACCTCTTCTAGGCTTTCTGGATGGAGAGCCCAAACAACTACCTGAGCTCCCTGTTGGATAGCCAGTTCTGCCGTCGCGCGCCCAATTCCGCGGGCTCCGCCTGTCACCAACATGCGCTTTCCCCGAAGATTCATGGGCGGCCGAACTTCCCGACCCGCGGATAGGTTGCGTGCAATGCCTGGCGTTCCCGCTCGTAAATATTGACGAATTTCTCGGCCGCCATCGGGCCTGACATCAACTCCAACTTCCGAACCTCAAGCGGGTCAGACTCACGAATGATACGGATATCTTCCTCCGTCGGGGGATCGGTCACCGCCACCTCGCCGGCGCCCACGTATACGGCAAACCCGGTTCGCTCCTGAACCTCCTCAATTGTCACCCCAGGATGAAGGCTATTCACCGCCATGGTTCCCCCCGGTCCCGTGAAGCTGAACACCCCGAGGTCCGTCACCAACGCCGTTGGGGCCCCGTGAGAACCGAGCCCGCGGCGACTCTCGCCGTTTCCCGCGCCGCTCTTAAAGTCCACCTGCGCCAGCACCGCCCGCGGCGAATGGTTCAAAATATAGTAGAACGTCTCGGACAAATGGGAGGTGTCCTCCGGAATCCCTCGTGATCCCACCAAGGCAACCTTCGGATGATGCCAATCGCCGATGGCGGTAATGTTAGTGTTGCCGTATTGGTCAATCTGCGAGGGGTTAATCCAGATCCGAAAGTGGTCTGTAAAAATCGCGTCGAAAATATCCTCCATGGTTAACGGAATTCCTTGCTGGACGTCGGTAAGAAATTGGCCCAGGGTGAGGGTGGGCATGGGCGTGACGTCCATGCCGGATTCCGGGGTCGACAAAACGGCCAAATCGGGCGCGTAGAGCCGTTTGGCCAGGTGGGCTGCTAGGGATCCAAACGCGGTCACGGAACTGACCAGCATCTCCCCATGCAGCTGCCGAGCCATGGTGGTAATGATCACTTCATCGACAGAAAACTCCGGAGCCAGTGGCACGATAAATCCTCCTTTCGCGACCGTTAGACTTTCAAGCGGGACACCAGTTCTTCGGCTCCACCATGATTATCCAGATATTGGCGATGATTGACATCGACAAAGTCGGCCTCATACTGCTGCCAACCCGCGTCGGATGAAGCCGCCTTCAAATATTCCTGCAGGTGCCGCAAATCCGTGCGATAATCGGGAGCGCAACCGGTAGGATGAGCCCCCCACGGGACCTCGACCACGCCCTTGGAATAGACCCGCAAGACTTGGACATCCCGGCCGAATCGCTGCAACTCATCGGACGACAACAGTCGCTCACAGGACATGTAGGTGTTCTTGGCCGCTTTGGCACACAATACATCGACGTGCCCATCCCCTAAGATGACGCCATTGCCCTGAATATCGGCGTAGTTGACGTGGATTAAAGCCACGTCAGGGGCTAGTGCGGGAACCGCAATGAGTGGTTCCTGATTAAAGGGATCGGTAATTTCCCGAAATGCGGTGTTAACCTTGGGTACGTCCGTCCCCAGTGTGGCATGGGTGGGGATGAAGGGTACCCGTTTAATCGTCGCGTCCAACCCCGCCATGACCGTGTACTCGGTCCACTCCTGGAAATCCACCGTACCGTTCTGCCGTGCCCGCCGGAAATGGGGGGCGAGGCCCAGCACCTCGAATCCCACGAATGCATAAATAACTTGGCTCACCGAACCTGTCCCCAACAACAAGTCGACGTCCGGTCCGCCCACGTCCACAATTACCGTAAGATCCCGCTTATCACTCCGCGCTAAGGCCCGCACCAGGGCCATGGGCTTACGGGAAATTGACGACCCGCCGATGGCCACTTTGGCGCCATTTGGGATCCGATCGACGACTTCGTCAATCGTCATCCGCTTGTCCATTGATCTATCGCTCCCCCTTCCGTTATGAGGTGAGACCTTTACCGAGCCACTCCCCGCCGTCGATCACGAAAATCTCCCCATTGACGAAATCGGCATAGGGAGACAAGAGATAGCTCGCGGCGTGGGCCATCTCCTCCACGGTTCCAAATCGTCCCACGGGAATCTTGGCCTTAAGACGCGTCTCTTCGGACGGATCCGCCCAAAGTGGCCGAGCCCCTTCCGTATCGGTGGGGCCTGGGCAAATCGCATTGACCCGGATACCATGATGGGCCCATTCCACACCCAATGTCCGGGTCATGGCGACCACCCCTGCCTTAGCGGCCACGGAATGCACCGTCCCCGGGCCTCCCGTCCAGGCATAACTAGCCACGATCGACAAAATCCGGCCACCCTGTCCGAGCTCAATCATCTTTAACCCAGCAGCCCGAGTGCAGTAAAACGTCCCGTTCAAAACCGTGTTAACCACAGCATTCCAGCCGTTCACCGACAGCTTCTCGCTATCGACGATGAAGTTTCCGGCAGCCGAATTCACCAGCATATCGAGTCGACCAGTTTCTTCTACGGTGCGCGTCATGAGCGCTTCCACCTGCTCCGGGTCTCGAATGTCGGTGGCTATCGCTACGGCTTCGACACCCTCCTTGGCCAGTGACTCCTGTGCCGCTTGGAGACGTTGGGGTTTTCGCCCAGCCAGGATGACTTTCGCCCCTAAAAGGCCCAATTCCCGGGCGATCCCGAGACCAATGCCACTTCCCCCACCCGTGATCACCGCGCTCTGACCAGTTAAGGCACCCTCCGGTAACATTGTCTTTGCCACTATGCACTCCCTCTTTTCTCCAAAATAATGGCCGATGACCTACTGGCTAGGAGTCCCGAACTTTGCTGGGCGCTTCTCCAAAAAGGCACGCAGGGCCTCTTCGTGGTCGGGCGTGTGCGCCAACTCATCCTGAACGTCCCGTTCCACCTGCAGCACCTCGGTCAAGGGCAGGTGTTGCGTCTCGTCAAACAAACGGCGGATGGCCGCGTAGGCCCCCGTCGGACCCTCTTCGAGTTTGAGAGCCAGGGTATTGAGTTCGTCCATCAAGGCATCGGCGGACTCATGGCTTTGGCGCGCCAGTCCGTACGCGACCATGGCATCGGCCCGAATTGGCTCCCCAAGAAGACAAAGATTGAGAGCTCTATGGTACCCAATCGCCCGCGCCAAGAGGAACGTGGTGCCCGTGTCCGGGGCTAGCGCGACATTGACAAATCCCGGCACCAACTGGGCGCGGCTCGAAATCACCCGAAAATCTGTGGCCAAGGCCACTGCCATGCCCCCACCCACCGCAGCCCCTTCCAGGACCGTAATGGTCGGTTTGTTTACCTGTCTGAGAGCCTTCACAAGCGGTATGTACTCGTCTTCCACTAATTGCCCCAGCGCCGGCCCGTGTTCAGCATAATACTGCCGCATTTCCTTGAGATCCTGGCCCACGGAAAAAGCTCGACCCGCTCCTTTGATGATCACCACCCGCACCCGAGAATCTTCATCGGCGCGGGACAACGCCTCGAGAAGCCCCTGGCGCATCGGCGAGGTCAGCGCATTCAGCGCCTCGGGGCGGTTCATCGTCAAGATCGCCCGTGATCCTTGGCGTTCAAATAATACGTCCTGATTATCCACCCTTATCCTCCTCCGGAGTTCTGTAACAGCAACGGGGAGCCCCCCTCGGACCACCCCAATACATCGCTATTCGCCAGCGGATGGATAATTCCTTCCGCGAATGTCCAGGCTAAAGCAGAATCTCCAATGATTGGCATAAATAAGGGGGACCCCCTCGATGCAAGCACTCGACTTTCTTTGGCGTTCGCTGGTGATGTTTACCGTGGTGTTCATCGCCATTCGCGTCTTGGGCAAGCGGACCATGGCCAACTTAACTCCCATGGATCGCGTCGCCGGCATTACCTTCGGAACCGTAGCTGGGTCCACAGCGGTGTCCATGAAAGACCCCCTTTATGGCGGGATTCTGGTCGTAGCGGCCTTTGCCGTCATCTCCTGGATTGTGGGTCAGTTGGCTGCAAACCGCCCAACCCTTCGGCCTCTCCTGATGGGCACACCACGAGCACTTATCCGCCAGGGCCAAGTCGACCACCAAGCGCTCAAAAAGGCCGGCATCAGTCACGAAGACCTCACCATGCGCCTTCGCGAGGCCAAGATTGACTCCCCAGGCCAGGTCCAGCTCGCCACCGTCGAGCCGGACGGTAAACTGGGGATTATCCCTGAGAAGTCGTAGCGCCCGCCGGCCTCCTGCCTTACACTGGCATGGGAGGGAGGATCATTCATGAAGGAAAGCTTTGGACCGCTGGTGGACCGCGAGTGGTTGCAGGCCCACTTATGGGAGCCGACTGTCGTCATTCTAGATTGCCGTTGGCGATTGCAAGAGCCGCAGTATGGGGAGACCTCATATGGCGAAGCGCACATTCCCGGCGCTATACGGATGGACATGGCAGAAGATTTGGCAGGGCCACCCAGCTTGGGCGCAGGGCGCCACCCTTTGCCGGATGCCCAGGCCTTCGCCGAGGCCATGTCGAAGGCTGGCGTGAGCCAGGACACCCGGGTTGTCTGCTACGATGACGACGTAGCCGGGGCCGCACGCTGCTGGTGGTTGCTGCGCTTCTTCGGCCACCCCCGCGTCGCGGTGCTCAATGGCGGATTCCCCGCTTGGCAGGCGGCGGGTCTTCCAACCGAGGACCACGTACCGCGGCCTCACCCTGGGCACTTTATCCCCAGACCTGATCTATCCAAGACCGTAGACTTCGAGAGCCTATTTCCGAATCACCACGTGCTCACCCTAGTCGATGCGCGATCGCCCGAACGTTTTCGCGGAAAGAACGAGCCCGTAGACCGGGTCGGAGGACATATTCCCGGGGCCCTAAACGTTCCCTATGCCACGACGCTCGATCCCGACGGCCATTTCAAGCCGGCTGAGGACCAAAAACGACTCTTGTCCTCCGTGTTGGCCAGGACTCGCCAGCCCGTGGTATATTGCGGATCC
Source organism: Sulfobacillus sp. (assembly GCA_027343765.1). Classification (GTDB taxonomy): domain Bacteria; phylum Bacillota; class Sulfobacillia; order Sulfobacillales; family Sulfobacillaceae; genus Sulfobacillus_B. Next base: position 6,889 of record DAHWKG010000055.1, on the reverse strand, counting down.
GGCATCACAGCATGTGTGGACATATTGGCGCTTACCTTGACCGGTGCTGAGCCTCTTCTCTATCCCGGAAGTTGGAGCGGCTGGATCGAGCACCCCGCGGCTCCGATTGCCCGCGACTGACCGAGTCCACGAAGGCCAATAACGCTCGAGCGAGAAGGAAGCCACCGGCCGCGTCAAGAGCCCAATGACCGCCGGTGGCGACCACTAAAGTCCCCGCCACCAGCGCAATAGCCCAAGTCCACCGGCGTCGACGGAAAAGCCATGCCCCACTCGCATACGTCAGCCGAAACACGTGGCCACTCGGAAAACTCCCCCGAAAGAGGGCAACATGAGCTTTCGCCGAAGCACCGTGCATGGGAATCACGACCGCCACCCAGGACAGCACCATCTTGGGGGTAATGTTGGTGAATGTCTCTAAATGACGGTAAAAGGGCGGCTCGAATGTCGCCTTGGGGAGAGGTGTGGCAATGAAGTGCTTGGCGAGCGCTTCCACCAAAAGACCTCCCAAAAAAGCTAGTACCAGCCTCCAACGATTCCGCCTCCAAGCGGCCCCGAGGACAGCCAGCCCGGTGATCGGAATGCCCCCGACCACCCAAATGAGGTTGGACGCGGGCACTCGGTTACCAAATCTAGACAAAACCGCCCCAATACTCCGGTCAAGCGGCACCAATGCCCCACTCACAGCCACGAGGGCGGCAAGGATCCAGAACACGGACCACCAGAGTGCAGAATGTGGATGCCCCTTAGTCACGTTTTCGCCGAAATAAATGAAAAATTCCCGTGCAACTCATCGCCACGTTCCCATCTTTGTCATAAATGACGCCTGAGGCATAAGCGGCTGACCTTCCTCGGTGGGTCACCTCTCCCACACCATCCACCACATCATCCGCTAACAAGGGCCGCAAATATTGGACCGTCAATGTCATCGTCACCTGTCCTTGGATGTCCTCGTCCCAGGTGCTCCGCACCGCGCTCCCCAAGAGCCCATCGAACAGGTAGGCGCCAATGCCCCCATTGACCGCCTCCGTGCCGCCTCCACCGCGATGGTGCGGCTCCACGTGGAGCCGCACCCGTGACCGACCGCCGCTCGCCTCCAACACCTCTAAACCGGCCCATTCGAAAAACTGTCGTTCATACTCACTCTCGTATCGATAACGGTCGTCCGCCATGGTCGCCTCCCTGATCCTCTCCCTTTTAAAGGTACCAGGATGCACCCTAGCCGACAACTCTAGGGCTGTTCTAAGACGCGCAGCATCCGTTCAATCACTCCGGGATTGCCCAACTGGTCAATCGCCACGTGGCCTTGTCGCTTGGAAACGGCAGACAGCACCTGGCCGGCCACTTTGCCCTCCACCGTCTCCGGAAATTCATCGACCACCCGCACGATGAAATGGTCCCGCTCTTTCTCGTCGATCCCTGCCATAAGATCCTCCGACGTTGCCTGGCCGCGAATCCAAACCACCCCTCGGCCTTCCTGCTCCATCGTCCATATTTCCAAAACCGCGGGATTCCCACCGAAAAGACGATGGACACGGTGCCAAAGGTCTCCGCTCTCGGGCGGCGTATCGACGGCATCAATACGTCCCGTGGTGCGGTCGCCCGAAGGACCATGGTCGACCACCGGCCGATGCCCCACCAGCTCGTAGGTTCCGGATGTGCAATGAGGCACCGCTTCGATCCACCGCGCACGGGTCTCGACCGCCTCGGGAAGGGCACCACGCGGGTGGCCTAGCACCAGAATCCGATCCACACGAGACTGCACTTCGCTCGCCTCTTCCGCTAAACGAGGCGCCACAATAACTTTGGTGATACCCTGTTCCCGAACCGCCTCCTTAAGATGGTCCGAAACCCAACTGACCTGCGATCCGCGGGCCATCATGGCCAGCGTCAATATGAACGGGTGCGTGAGACCTTGGTGAGGCATATAGATGGCCACCCGATCGTCCGGCCCATGATCTAACAGGGAGAAAAGGCTGTCAGTCCACCCAATTAGTGCGCCCATCCCCGCATAGGCATAAGGCTGGGGCTGATCGGCGTAGACGACAAAGCCAATGGCATTGGCCTCCACAGGCACTGGATCGATAAGGCCCGGGGAGGCTGCCATCACTTGTGCCAACGCGCCGTCGCCCGAAGCCGATCCGTCCAGCCCCAGCACCCGAACTTGTCCTGCCCGACGCAACTGTTGGCATGCCTCCGGGGTTCCACCCGTCGCCCATAGCGCCTCGGATTCCTCGAGCCGTTCTCTTAATAGGGTTGGCGATGGCGTTTCGGGAATGAATACCGAGACCGCTCCCAAACGCACCGACGCCAACAGTGCCACAAATCCAGTCAACGACGGTGCTCCATACTGAACCATCCGGTGCCCAGGTCCCACCCCCTGATCACGCCACCATCGGGCGAGCCGAGCACTTTGCCAATACAGATCCCGATACGTGGCCCGAGCCCCCGATCCCCGGTCATACACGGCCAGCCGGTCAGCTCGAGACTCCAAGTGCCGGTCAAGAACATTCAAGGAGACGTTCGCATACCCACCCACATACCAGCGGTTGCCTTGCCGTAGATACCGCCAAGGCACTAGCCAATCGTACACCGCGGCCACCTTTTCATACGGTTCCGGATTCCCCTCCATGGTTGTCCTCCCTCCTTCGACGGTGAATGTTGTTGTCCTTTGATTCTATTCACGGGCCCCCGGAAAAATAGCTGGTAGGTCCCCCAAGTGCCGCCCGGTCATCGCTGTTGGTGGAATAGCGCAGAACCCGTGGGGGACACTGTGTGGTAGTCCATCGCCGGCGCTTGTTGGTGGAGAAGAGAGGCCTTCTTTATCGGGAGAAGTCCCATACACGCCAGCAACCAGGAGGGATCATCGTAGCAGCGGATGTCAGTGCTCGCGCACACTATAAGTGGATAGCCCTATCCAATACCACGCTCGGTGTGCTCATGGCCACCATCAACCAGACCATTCTAATTATTTCGCTGCCGGCCATTTTTCGCGGCATTCGCATCAACCCGTTGCACAGCGGCCAAACCAGCCTTTTGCTTTGGATTCTGATGGGCTTTAACGTGGCGACCACTATCCTTCTCGTGTCCTTTGGCCGCATTTCCGACACATTTGGACGGGTCAAGCTCTATAATTTGGGCTTCCTGATATTCACTGTCGGCTCCCTCTTGTTATTTGTGACGCCCAGCAAAGGAACCGCCGGCGAGTGGGAACTGATTATCTTTCGATTCGTCCAGGGCATCGGCGGCGCCTTCTTGTTCGCCAATAGCGCCGCCATCTTAACGGATGCCTTCCCGGCCAATGAGCGGGGCTTTGCCCTGGGACTCAATCAAATTGCGGCCATCGGCGGGAGCGTGATTGGGCTCATTGTGGGCGGATTACTCTCCACGATTAGTTGGCGCGCCATTTTCTTGGTTAATGTGCCAGTGGGCGTGTTTGGGACCATCTGGGCCTATATAGCCTTGCGCGAAAGCGCGGCCACCCGGGAAGGGAAGGGCATCGATTGGTGGGGCAACCTCACGTTCGCCCTCGGCCTCATGGGGATTTTGTTGGGGCTTACCTACAGCATCAACCCCTACAAGAGCTCCCCGATGAGCTGGAAAAGCCCCTTTGTGTTGACTAGCCTTATCGGCGGGCTGGTTCTTTTAATTGCGTTTATTGTGATCGAACGCTATGTCGCCAATCCCATGTTCCATCTCGACCTTTTCAAAATCCGCGCCTTTTCCATCGGAAATTTCACCAGTCTCATGAGCGCCATCGCCCGGGGCGGACTCTCGTTCATGCTCATCATCTGGCTTCAAGGCGTCTGGCTTCCCTTGCACGGGGTGTCGTTCGCACACACGCCCCTACAAGCGGGCATCGATACCATACCGCAAATGGCGGGCTTTTTGGTATTCGGACCAATTAGTGGGCGTCTCTCCGACCGCTATGGCGCACGGTGGTTCGCCACCGGCGGAATGCTGGTGAGTGCCATAGGGTTCTTCTTACTTAACACACTTCCGGCGGACTTCCACTATTGGACCTTCGCCTTCGACATCTTTGTCATCGGGGCGGGGATGGGTCTTTTTGCTTCACCCAACACATCGGCCATCATGAGTGCCGTTCCTGCCCGGTTTCGGGGGTCCGCATCGGGCATGCGGGCCACCTTCATGAACGCCGGGATGATGCTGTCTATGGGGATCTTTTTCTCAATGGTGATAAGTTCGCTATCCACGGGTCTACCCACCACCATGACCCAGGGATTGCGCCATTTTGCGCTGCCGCCGGCCTTCATCGCCCACCTCGCTCACCTGCCGCCGCTCAGCATCCTGTTTGCTGCCCTTCTTGGGTACAACCCGCTAAAAATGTTGCTGGGCGCCAACGCGGCGGGTCGGGCGGTACTGGCCCATTTGCCCCCCGGCCAAGCGGCCATCTTGACGAGTCCGCACTTTTTCCCGATGCTCATCGCCCACCCCTTTATGAAGGCTCTCCGCACCGTCTTCCTCTTTTCCGCTGCCATGACCCTGCTCTCGGCCCTATTGTCCGTCTTCCGCGGCGAGCGCTTCATCTACGAAGAAGCAAAAATGCAAGAGGCACCCAGTCATCCGGATCCCTCTCGGTCCTCGGGAGAATTGCCTGTCGGAACCCTATTGTTGGCCCTGGCGGCGGCCTGGATGTCCCGGGACGGCGCCAAACCCGACGCACCCAAGGAACGCGAAGACCAGCTACGGCGATCGCTGGCCCTCTTAGCCGCTGCTCTCGGCCGCCCCGCGCCACCGTATGACGAGGAGCTGAGAAGGTCCGACCGACCGCTGGTAGGGCAACGCGAGCGCTAGTTTAGGGGTCGCGCGGCCACGAAGTCGGGGTTCACGAACGCCCCCGGCTGATACCGAAGGGGTTGCCCACGGAGCGTTTGCACCGTTCCACCCAACTGTTCCAGGAGTGCCTGACCGGCCGCCGTATCCCAGCCCATGGTGGGGCGGAGCCGCAAATAGAGGTCGACCCGCCCTTCCGCAATCCAAGCAAATTTAATGGCGCTGCCGGCGTAGACCATTTCCCGCACCCGAATTCCCTGCTCCGACAGCCAATCTTCCGCTTGACCGCGGTGGCTTCGACTAAGCGCCACCACCAAACCGGCTTCCCGGTTTCTCGGGTTAAGCGGGCTTAGAGGCGCTCGCCGGGTGCCATCCCATACCCAGCCACGCCCGTCCCCAGCAATGAATGTACGCCCTTCCGAAGGAATGTCCAGTATGCCAAAGCGGGGGACGCCATTCGAGTCGACTAAGGCCAGATTAATGGTGAATTCGTCCGAATGACGGACGAATTCCTTGGTTCCGTCTAACGGATCGACTAACCAAAACAGCCGGTCGGATTCAATCTTGGGACGGGCGCCCACCACTTCCTCCGATACCACGGGGATGTCCGGCGTCACGTCTCGAAGGCCTCGCACCAAGATCTCATGCGAGGCCCGATCGGCGGCCGTCACGGGGCTCTGGTCTGCTTTTTCTTCGGTTTGGAACTCACCACTGGTATAGATGGCTAAAATCGCCTCGCGAGCCTCATGAATCACTGGCATGAGTGCCTCTGCCAATTCATCTGACGTCATCTTGTCATCCTTTCGGGTGGGGCCGCCGCGGGGCCTTATGGATAGGGCGCCCCAGAGCCTCTTCTGCCGCCTCCATCCACGCTTCGGGCAGGGTCGGATGGGCATGGATCGTCAAGGCGAGGTCCTCGAGGGTTGCTCCCATCTCCAAGGCCAATCCGCCCTCACCAATTAAGCTTGACGCATCAGGGCCCACAGCGTGAAGCCCCAATAAGAGGCCCGTGGAGGCGTCCGCGACCACTTCAGCAAATCCTCGCGGTTCATCCAACGAGAGAGCCCGACCATTCGCGGCAAAATTGAACCGCCCGGTCGCGGTTTTATAGCCTCTTTGACGGGCTTGTTCTTCTGAGTAGCCCACGGAGGCAATTTCCGGGTCAGTAAAGATGACGGCCGGAATGGCGAGGGCGTCCACTGCGCTCGCTTGCCCGCACAGACTTTCGGCCGCCACCTTCCCCTGGTAACTCGCTTTGTGGGCGAGCATAGGACCCGGGGTGATGTCGCCAATGGCGGCAATTCGGGGATTTTGGGTACGGAGCCTTGCGTCGACCTCCACCAGCCCCGTGTCGCCAACGGTAATGCCAGCCGCCTGGAGATCCAGCATGTCGGTGTTGGGAACCCGTCCCACCGTCACCAACACGGCATCGCTCTGAAGACTTTCTTGTTCCCGACCTTGAATCTCCAGACGCACGTCACCCTGATGGATCTCCGCGTGGACGATGCGGCTATTGAGTCGGACGCCAATACCTAATTCAGCCAACCGGCGTTCCACCACCCGCACCAAATGGGTACTGGTCCCGGACAGCAGGGCGGGGAGCGCCTCCACCACCGTCACTTGGCTCCCAAATTTGCGAAAGGCCGTTCCGAGTTCTAAGCCGATGTAGCCACCACCTACGACCACCAAATGTTCGGGAACCCGGGTCAGGGCCAAAATCCCCGTGGAATCAAAGATGGTCGTCTGGTCCACCGGCAAAAGCGGCAGGACGCGAGGCCGAGAGCCTGTGGCCACAATCGCGGACTCAAACGCGATCTTTTTACTTTCGTATTCCGATACCACCCTTAGGTGCTCTCCGTCCACAAAGCGGGCTTCCGCATTCACAACGGTAACGCCGTTGGCCCGAAGCAACTCGCCTACCCCGGAGGTGAGGCGGTCAACCACCCCGGCCTTAAACTGTTGAACCCGTTCCATGTTCACCATCGGCGTAGACAGTTCCACACCACGCGAGGCGGCAGTCTTCGCCCGCTCGACCTCGTCGGCGACGGAAATGAGTGCTTTTGACGGGATGCACCCGACGTTAAGGCAAATGCCCCCC
>DAHWKG010000032.1:0-6709 GCA_027343765.1 Sulfobacillus sp. | reverse complement strand
CGGGGGGAACAATTGGTTCTAACCGGTCGCTGAGGCCACTGGTCGCGAGCGCCCTTCTTTTTGGGGGCGCTTTTAATGTTGGCCGAGGAGAAGGGGGGAAGGCGTATTCGGGCTGCCGGATCCGACCTCTTGGCTGGGTTTTCATCCGTTATGCGCGATGCAAAATAGGGAATCCCCTCATCTAGGGGCGTCAATGGAGGGCCCGAAAAATGTCCGGCCTGGGACGAATCCCGAGTATCGACTAGGGTTCCGTTTCCGGCCGGTCTGCCTCGCTTAGGATAGCCTGCACCGTGGAGATAATGCTTGCGGCGAAATGAATGGCTCTGATACCTCGTCTTCTTCGATATGTGCTCCGGGGTGGCGCGGCCGCGTACATGCTTAGTACGGCGCATGCTTCCGCCGGACGCGGCGTAACGAGACGTTAATGCCTTTTCGCCTGCTTGTTGGGCATGAAAACAGGCGGACGAGGCCTGACTCGGCAAGCGACCGAGGGTGCGAGCGGCCTCAAGATCGCGAGTGACGAAAGAGAGCCACTCCCGGGCTATGGGGTTTGGCATAGAGGACCTTTCCTTCGCTTATCATGTTTACCACAAACGGATCGGGCCACTTAAGGCGCTCCCGGAGGTCGTCGGGGTCCCGGACAATCAGATCGACCGCATCAGTTCGGCCCATGAGAGCCGTGTAAGCCTTGCTGAATTTCGCGTCGTCGTCCCCCGGAATGAATGACCAGCAAATCGATGTCGCTTTCTGAAGAGGCTTGGTCCCGCGCATAGGATCCAAATAAGATCACGGCGTCGGGGTCAACGGCCTCGACGATCTTCCCAACATATCGATCCCCAATCATCGTTCGCCTTCCTTACAGTATAACGATCGCATAACCGGTGACAAATCGGCCTTTCGAAATCCAATTTGTGCACCAGTGGCGGCTTGGACAATTGTCGTCTATGCCCAAGCAGCACGAAGCAAAGTGCCCGCACGTCTGGCGAATCTCGTCCTTCCATAAGGACGGTCCCTGAACTCGCCTCCGACAAGGCCCCAAGTAGGTGTTACACGGAACGACGCTCCGATGGTATCACCGGCATTGAGCGAGGTGGAAGTGATTGGATGAGGCAGGAGTTTTTCGACATAACTCGAATTGATTGGGAAAGAGTCGGATGAAGGGGGAGGACCATGGACAACGATTTGATTGCATCGCCAACGGAGGACACGATTCATGGGGTCTCAGGATTTGAACAGCAAGTCGGGCCGGAACTAAAAGATTTGGCTAAATTGGCGGAAAGGGTTGGTCGCCTCAAGAAAGTCGGCGGTCAGGCCACGGTGATGAACCTCTTGGAGTTGAAAAAGCAGTTGGAGGATATGTCTCGCTTGTCGTTCGAGGCCCAAGCGTTAGCGGAAGAGCTTTCAAGGAAGATTGCGCGCTACGTGGTGGCCTCCGAGAGTAGCGATCAAACGGAGTGGTGGGAGCGCTTCCGAAAGGCGTTTCACAGCGGCTATCCGCCCGTGGAGGGGGAGTTCCCGACGTTTCAGGTGTTCCCGGTGGAGGTCCGGGTCGACTTTGCTAATGAATTGGTGATGATTAATAATCGCACCGTTCGTGCACTCCACCCAGAAGCCGTGGCAGCGCTGGTGGAAAAGGAATGGGATCGCTTGAACCGGGAGCGATTTAATGCCGCGTCCTTCGCGAAAGCCTTGGTGCGGGCTTATGACCTTTTGTTGCTGGAGTTGAAGGATAAAGCCGGGGGGCGAGACCCGGGCCGCGCCATTTCCCTTCGCACACTCCATCAAACCCTGGCCTTAAAGTCCGGGGTGAGCGGTTATAGTCTGAACCAATTCGCCTTTGATGTGTATCGCTTGCGCCGCTCACCGCACATGGTGGTTGAGGGCCGACGGCTAGATTTTGGTACCTCGAGAAACCGGGGCATCGTCATTACCCATCCGGGAGGCCGCCAAGAAAACCTCGGCTCGCTGGAACTTATCCCTGAGGATGAAGCGTTATGAACGCCGACGGATCCCGTCACACAGCATGGCTGGATGCGTCTTTGTGGCCAGATGATGCCATTCAAGCAGCCTTTGTTGACCCACTCGAGATCGAAGATTTTTGGCGTAGATGGTATTTAGAGGGGTTTGTCGATTCGGGGCACGGTAAGGTCAAATGTGTGCTAGGCCGCCCGGGGTCGGGGAAGACGCATAGTCTTCGCCATCTCGGGTTAGTGGCCAAAGAGCTCGGCTATCAGGTCGCCTGGGTCGATTTCGCGAAAACGAAAGTGGCCGCCATTGATGACCTTTATCGCGTGGTCGCAAGCCAAATCGATTGGGAAAGCCTCCTCAACGAGACGTTGGTCAGGATCATTGGAAACGAGCTTGGGTATCCGGAATTTGACGGCAATCCCTGCGATTTCATCGCCTGGGGAGAGGGAGAACGGCAACTCACACCGGCCCTAGTGCGGCGGGATCTCCGCGAGGCGATTGATCGTTGGCTTCGACGGGCGGACTGGCACCCGGAATTTCGATTGGCCGTGCGGACCTGGATGCAGGAGCAAATCGGCGATCTGGTGCCGGAAGACTCGCCGGCCGGGCTTTGGCTCCAGGGCGAAAAGCTCGGGGCGAGTCAGCGAAGGACGCTTGGGGTGAAAAGCAACATGAATCGGCGGAATGCCCGAGCCCTTTTGGCGTCTTTGGCGTCGCTCGCGCACCTTTCGCGCGGTCGAGGGCTCCTTGTCTTGCTGGACAATGTTCATGTCGTCGCCCTCACCACGCGCCTCGATGAAAGACCGTACTATACCAAAGGCGCTCGAGACCAGGTCTATGAAATGCTCCGTCAACTGATTGATGAGTCGCCTTTTACCCCGCATTTGATGACCGTATTGGCGGGTACGGCCGATCCCCTCACGCAAGTGAAGGCTGGCTTTCCCTCATATCCGGCCCTTTGGGAACGTCTCCAGACCGAAGTGCAAAGCGACAAGGTGAATCGGTTTTCCGACCTGGTTGATCTGGATCGCGTGTGGGATGGGGATGAGGAGGCGGTGGCCAAGCTGCGCCAAGTCTGGGCGCGGGAGGCAGTAGCTGGGATGCTCGGAGCCGATTTCGTTCCAGATGCCGGGGGATCGCTGGGGCTCGAGTGGGGTCAGCCTCGGCGTCAGATCACAGAGATCTGGCAAACCCCAGGGGAAAGGGGGAACGTGTGGTGAATGCACGGGTGATTATTGAAGGGCTTCGGTCTGGTATTCCTTATCGCGAAACGGCGGAGGCCATGACTATTGGCCGCCAAGAGAACCTAAAGGCCCTGGCCACGCTCATGGAGGCGGTCGCTCAGGGTCGTCGCCCGAAGCTTTGGGGCCAGGTCATCCGGGCCAACTATGGCGAGGGGAAAACCCATCTCATGCACGCCTTAGCCTCGCTGGCGTGGGAGTCGAACTGGGTCGTGAGTATGATTTCGGTCAGCAAAGAGACGCCCTTGGATAGTCTCGACCGCATCTACCCGAAGCTGGTCATGAATGCGGTGCGCCCCGGCAGCAATCAAGCGGGACTGGAGCCTGTTGTGGAAGAAGCGCTCAGAGGACCGCATCTTTTGGCTGAATCCCGTGATGTGCCCTTGTCCGACCGCGTGCGAGCCCTCTTGGACAACCTGGTTCGGCAAAACGCGGGGATGGAATTGCTGATGGCGGACGTGCATGGACAATTTATGAATCTCGGCGACTTGAAACGGATTCATCGCGAGAATTTCTCCAAGCCCTTGAAGATTGCCACCTCCCGGATACGGGAGGAAATCCCTTCATACTTTGCTCTCGTCGACTGGCTCATTACGCGGGCCGGCTATCAGGGGTGGCTGCTCTTGATTGATGAGGTGGAGTTGATGGGCAAATTTGGACGGGGGGCGCGCGCTCGGAGTTATGCCAACGTCGGCCGGATCTTAGAGGGCCTCGGCGAGCGAACCATCTCGGTGTGGGCGGTGGCGGCCAACTTTCAAAACGACGTCATTATTCAACGGAAGGATCTGGACCAAGCTCCGGCTTGGCTCTTAGCGCGGCCCAAAGAGGCGGCCGATGCCCAGTTGGCCCAGCTGGCGCTTGAGGAGCTGTCGGCGGCGCGCCCGCTGTCGCGGCCTAACGCCGCCCAAATCCGGGAGCTTGTGGAACGGGTGTATGATCTCCATCAGGAGGCCTACGACTGGTCGGCCCCGGTTCCCCCGGACCGATTCTACGAGGTGGTCGGCGAGCACATTGAAACCGTGGACGCTCGACTTCGACTGTGGATTCGACTGGCGATTAGCATTTTAGACTTATGGCGTCAATATGGCGTCGAGGGCTTTCAGGTCAAGGCATGGCAGCTCAAAGAAGTGGATTTGAGCGAGGATGACGATGAGGCGGCTGATACGGACCTCATCGATCGGCGGGCCCTGTTTGAATAAGGAGGGGTCATGGTTCATCGGGTGACGGGTGGGGATGATGACCTTGCCGCCAGAGCGCGGCGGATCTTTGGCCTGGTGCTGCGCGACCGGCGGTCCGGGTCGCGGGCGCGCTTAGGGGGCCAGTTGCCCGATTTCTTAGCCGAATACCTCATCGGTCTTTATGGTGTCTCTCACGCAGGTCGTATAGTGGAACACCACTTCCCCACCACCCGGAATCGGGAAGGGCTGAAATATCAGCTGTTACGGGATGGTACGGTGGATTTGCTCGACTATCTGGAAGTGTCGGTCGACGTGGAGTCGGGCGTCACCGCCGGGCATCTGGCGGCATTTCAACAGAATTTCCCCATGGATGGGGCAATTCTAGAGGACTTTCCCGCCTTATTAAGCGGCGGACTTTGGGGGCGGGTGACGGTGAGCCGGCTCCACGTGTATGCGGCTCCGCCCGTGTTACCCTTGAACCTCGAGGATCCGGACGCCGGTGCGGAGGCGGACGGCTGGATTGCGGAGCACCCGCCGACCATCACCGCCTTTCAGCCCTATCAAGCCTCGGTTGACGTGGGTCGCTTTATTGAGGCCCGTCGGGCCTTCTCGGTGGAAGAGTGGATTGATTTGTTGTTGGCCTCCGCCGGCTATTGTCCCGAGTGGATTCGGGCCGAGGCGGATGGGCACCGGCTAACCCGGCTGTATCTCTTACGCTTGGTGCCTTTGGTTGAGCGGAACGTCAACCTGGTAGAACTGGGACCAAAAAACACCGGCAAGACGCATCTTTTGCGGAATCTCTCCCCCTATGCATACACGGTGGCGGGGGGGCGGGGCTACCCCCGCGAACCTGTTTGTCAATCTTTCGACCGGGCGTGCGGGACTCATCCAAAGCCGCCGGGTGATTATCTTTGACGAAATTTCTCGGCTCCGCTTCAGCCAGAATCGGGCCACCTTAAGTCTCTTGAAAGATTACATGGAAAGTGGGCAATTCTCCCGGGGCCGCGCCTCTTATGGGGCGGATACCTCGCTGGTCTTTTTAGGGAATCTCGAGGTGGAAGGCCGACATCCGGCCGCCCGGTACCGCCATCTCTTTGAGGTGCTCCCGAAGGAACTTCAAGACACGGCGGTTCTCGATCGGCTGCACGGCTTTATCCCGGGATGGGAATTGCCCAAGCTCACGCCAGCCGCCCTGCAACCGGAGTACGCGTTGGCGTCGGACTATTTCGGCGAAGTGATGCTGGCACTTCGAGATTTACCGTACGACAGCGTATGGGATAGGGTTCAAAAGCGGTGGCCCTTGCCAAGCCATTTGACGCGGCGCGACGTGACCGCCTTGGACCGAATAGGCCGCGGCCTCTTTAAGCTGGTGTTTCCAGACGGCGTCCTGGATGAACGTGTGGCCGAGGAGCTTTTAAGCATGGTGGCGGAGTCGCGTCAGCGAATTCATGAACAGTTGATGAAGATGGAGCCAGGCGAGTTCGCCCCCTATTTGGTCGGGTATCAGGGAGTGCCGGTCAAGACCGATGGTCGGACGCGCATTGAAACGGCCCTGGACCGCCAGCTGAATCAACGGCCGCGTCCCGGGGAATGCACGACTGTGGTAGCGGAAACGGATCCGGTGACGGGAGCGCTAAGTTCAGGGGTGGCGGTCGTACAAGTCGCCTTAAGCGACGTGGGCACGAACAAACCGGGCGTGTTTTCGGACAATGGAATTCGGGGGGCTGACGGGGTTTTTCGTGTCGCCCAATTCTTTATTGGCTCGCATGACCATCAACTCGGCCTGGCCTCTCTCACGCGTTGGGAGGGCATGGGCATTCAATGGGTGGGAGGGCCAGGAGACCTAAAAGGCAATGGAGAATTGGCGCTAGTGATGGCGTTGGTCTCGGTTTGGCTCCGAAAGCCGCTACCAAAAGCCCTGGCCGTTCTTGGTGGGTTAACGTTGGCGGGGGATGTGACGACGCCGACCGACATCATCGCGCTGGTGATGGCCGCCTTGAACCGGGGACGCCACACCATCGTGCTGCCCGAGGGCGTTCCCCTCGACCTCTTAAAAGAGACCTTCAATCCGACGTTTGGCGAGGTTCAGTGGGTACCGGTGGCCACCGCCTTTGATGCCCTCCGCTGGGCCTTTTCTTAAGGGAGTAAAAGAGACTCGATACCCGTTGTGGGTTGCTCGGATTTCCCTACAGGGGTTCGCATTTCCGGGAATACGCAAACGGCGGTCGCCCCATTGATCCGCTGACTCAGCAAAAATCGTTCGACGCCAGGCGGGGTCTCGGCTCCGGCCCCTCTACCATGGTGCACAGAGCCCTTGTTGGC
>DAHWKG010000260.1:0-4441 GCA_027343765.1 Sulfobacillus sp. | reverse complement strand
GGTGGAGTACTTTCGACAACAAGGGGTGTTCCGGGCCATCGAAACACCAGAGGCCGAAACTTCATGGGCGGACATGCCTCTTGTGACGGTAGGCGGCGCCTGAAATACACGCCGTATGGATCGCTGAACGGTGATCCTTACGGCGTTAAAGGAGGTGACCACTAAGCTCCGGCGAATGTTTGCTGGGAGACCCACACGGTTTACCGGCCGATCGCTCACGGATCGGACCGCGAAAAGGAGGCTTGTGCTTGATGAAAATTGATATAGCAACGGAATTGAAGAAAGTTCGCGTCCCGTTTGTCATCGCGTGGGAGCCGATTGTGGAGCCTGCGCCCCACAACAACCCCGATGTCGCCACCAAGGTTGTGGCCGGGCAGATTCACCTGATTCCCAAGTCTGGCGCGGATTCCAACCAATGGTGGAACGCAGTCATGGCCAGCGATCAGGGTGAACAGATACAAAGTACGCTGGAACTCGTCCTGTCGGCCATGGCCGACACACTCGGGGTAGTGCCTCGCTGGCATATCGCCTTGCATCCCCATGTGCGCCCTCAGTTGCGCATCGCCGAAATCCTCGATTTATGGAACGCGCAAGAACAAGCCGTGAACCTCGTTTACATGCTTCCGGTCGACGAACCCGCCGATCCCGCCGTGTGGGAGGAGATTGCCGCCATTCAACGTGCCAAGCAACTCTATGGGGATCGCCCGATCTTGGCCGCGTCGCATGTGGGCCGGAGTGGCTTGTCCGTCGAATTGGCCGAGTCTCTCAACGACGGACCCTTTACGATGCTGCATTTAGATCCCTCGGTGTCGGCCGGGTTGACCGGGCGCATGGATCGCGTACCGGGCAATGATGAACGATTCGGCGCCTTGGCTGATTTCTTGCAGGCCTTGGACTCGCGCATCCCCGTCGTGGCAACCGGGATTCAGACAGAGGAGGAATGGCAGGCGGTCGCGGCGCTCCGAGTGCGCTATGGGCAAGGGCCGCTCTGGATGGCGCCGGACCCGATCCATAATACGTTTAGTAGCCCGGCCGGTCCCAAAGACCCGCGTGAATTCACGTGGCCCGGAACTTTAGCACCCGATTGGACCCTGACGCCCACCATGCGGCTCTACCAACGGGCTCGGCGCCTTCATCTCGGTGGGCCGCTCCTAGCACCCATAGACGTGCCGCCCGGGGCGCGCGTGCTCATCAACGGATACTATCCGGACGATGATCCAGACTTCTTCCCCGATGGAACGCTACGCCGATGATGGCCCTAAAGGGTGTGGTACAAAGCATCTGGCAACGCATTCCCGAAACGGTCCGGGTGCTCGGGGTGCTGGCGGTCATTCTTGATCTGGTGGCTGTTCCCTCAGTCGTCGTTGTAGTGCAAGCGGCAGGCCATCCGACAGCGATGCCTTGGACGGCGTGGGCGCTGTTGGCTCAACATGCCACCTGGCGGCATACGTATGGACTCGTGGCGGTTGCCCTACTCGGCGGCGCTGGCTATTGGGGTTGGACGCTCAGCAAGGATGGAACGGGAGCCGCCGGGCACAACCGCCATGCCTTTGGCTCGGCGACCTGGCGCACCACGAAGGACTTGACCCGATCCCTGGCGGCATGGCATTGGGGGGCCCGCCGGGGCAATCCCGCTGGTCTCGTGGCCGGCACCACGTCGACGAAAGGCCCCGTCCGGTCGGCCTGGATCTTGGATCGGGATGGGCACAATTTGCTCGTCGGCGCACCCGGGGCCGGCAAGAGTCTCAAGGTGATCCTGCCGTCGCTCGCGGTCATCGCGGAAGCGGGGGAAAACCTGGTGATTACCGACCCCAAAGGCGAGCTCAAGCAGGCGATGGGCGGCTACCTGGTCGACCAAGGCTATAACGTCTTGACGTTCGATCTCCGCTTTCCGGATCAGTCCGTGACATGGAATCCCTTGACGCCCATCACCCAGGCCATTGAAGCCGGACGGTGGTCCGAAGCGACCAAGATGGCCAACGACTTGGCGAACATTGTGGCCAGTCAAGGCGCACCGGGCGGCGATAATGGGGCCTTTTGGGCGCAAAGTGCGCGCGCGATTGGCGCGGCGTTGGCGCTCTATGTCGCCGACCAGGCCCCGCCAGCGGCGCGGCACGTCACGACCATGTACCAGGTCCTGACTCAAGCCGCCGGGCAATTGGACGCCCTCATGACGGCGCTTCCGCTGGATCACCCAGCGCGGCAAGCCTACGGGCCGCTCTTGACCGGATCCGCCGAAACACGGCAAAACCAGATGAGTGTGGTAGCGGTGTCCTTAAGCCTCTTTGCGGATCGCAATATCGCGCGGCTCACGGGGACCTCGGAGCTCGATCCCGCTACGCTTTTGGCTCCGCGTACGGCCCTCTTTATTGTGGTGCCCGATGATAGTAGTACCTACTACCCCTTGGTGGCGCTCTTTGTCACGCAACTGCTCCAACAACTCGCCAGCGACTCGGCCCGGCAGCCCGGCGGACGGCTCAAGGTTCCGGTGCACATGGTGCTGGATGAATTTGGCAACCTGCCCAAAATCCCCGACTTCGAAAAGGCCATTACGGTCTCCCGAGGCCGGGGGATTCACGTGACCCTGACCCTCCAGGCCTTCTCGCAACTCGAGAGCGTCTATGGCCAATCGGCAGCGCGGACCATGATCAATTCGTGTAATACCCTGGTGTATCTCAGTTCCAACGAGGTGGAAACGGCGCGTATTGTGTCTGATAAGGCGGGACAAACCACCATCGAAACCACCAGTCGCGGCCAGAGTTGGCAAAGTGGGTCGCGGCAATGGTCAGAGAATGCCAATTTCACGGGTCGGGCGCTCCTCACCCCCGATGAGGTGCTGCGCTGGCGGTCCGACCACGCCCTGGTGTTGCAAGCGGGGGAACTTCCGGCGAAACTGCCGCTGCGGTTTTGGAAGGATTGGCCCCAAGCCCAACAGGCCCGGACACTTCCCCCACCTCTGAAAATGGCTGAGCGGCCCAACGCGTTACCGCCGATTTGGACGCCCGAGGTGGTGGAGCCGACGGTGGCCGGCGCCGACGCATTGACGGTGGATCCGGAGGCTTTGATTGATCCGTGGGCGGCTAAATCCTGGCAGGCTCCCGGCACGCGCAAGGCCGCCCCGGGTGCATAACCTAACCTCGAGGACGACGATGCCATCTGACGGCCGTCGTCCTCTTTTAGTAAAGGGGACGCGGGGAACTTGGATCGTCAACTCGGGCGGTTAACCGCGTTCGCTGCGGAGCAGCGATGGACGGTGGTGGCTGCTCTTACCGATGTCTCGAGCGGATTAAACGAAAAACGACGCGGTCTTCACCAACTCCTCGACTTAGCCCGGCACGAACCCGTCGGCATGGTGGTCGTCGAATACCGGGATCGCCTCGCACGGTTTGGTTTTGCTTATCTCGAAACCTTTCTGCACGCCTTCGGCGTGCGCGTGGTCGTCATAGAGCAGACGGTGAAGGATGATCAACAGGAACTGGTTGAAGACTTGATCGCGATCACGACCTCGTTCTCCGCACAGATTTACGGCAAAGGCGGAGGGGAAAAGATGGGTTTGACCATGCGTCAAGTGATGGCGACCTTAGCTCAGGAAGGAGTCCCCGAATGAAGACGACCATTTTTGGTGTCTTGCTCGATGTCACGCCCGATCAGGACACGGGGTTGCGCCGTTTGATGCGCAAATATGGGTTCATGTTGCGGTTTGCCTTCCAGCGCTTGGGGGAGGGACTTCTGAACATGGGCGCCTTGGAACGGCATTTGGCCAGCGAAACCGTATTGCCCCTGCGCTATGCCAAAGATGCGGTGCAGGAAGCGCAAGACCTCATCCGTGCGCGACATCAAGCGATGAAAGGCGGGGCGACTTTATGGACGCAACGTGTGAAAAAAACTCAAGAACGGTTGACCGCACTCCGGGCATCCCCGCATCCGAATGCCCGCCGCATTGCAGGACAAGAGCGGAAGCTCACGCATCAAGAAGCCCAGCAAGCGTTTTATAAACAGCACGTCGAGGCAGGCACCTTTCCTCCCGTGGTGTTTGGCACAAAAAAACGGTGGGTGGATCGGTTCAAGACTCTCGAGGACCCCAGCGCCGAACAGGAACGCCAGCAGGCGTGGCGGGAAGAATGGGACGAGAGCCGGAATGGTCGGCTGTCAGCGCGTGGGGATCGCACCAAAAGGGGCAATCCCCTCCTGCGCGTCCGCGAAGGGGCCGACCATTGGATCTTAGACATCGCTCTCGATTGCTTCAAACCGGGCAAACCCGGCGCCAAAGTCCCTCGGTACGAGAAACTGGCAATCCCTCTCTATATTGCGCGGAAGGTGTCCAAGAAAACCGGCCCAAAAGCCGAAAGAGATTATCGTAGGTTTTTTTAACCAGGTATCATTGATGGCACGTGTGACCTTATTGACGTATCGCGGCGTCTTCCGCTATTGTTCGCGGGCT
>DAHWKG010000248.1:0-1606 GCA_027343765.1 Sulfobacillus sp. | reverse complement strand
GGCGGCAGCCGGTCGAGCATGGCACAGGTGAGTTCCACGGTCGCCAAACTGTCCTTGCCCGACAAGGTGAGGACGAGAAAGTCATACGTCTGATACGCCGTCTCCAAGCGACCCATCGCGGCATCGGCCAGCGCACGGATATCCCGGGTTTGAATGGGAGCGACCGGCGTTTCATCGGGCGCAAAGAGCGCGAGTTGTTCCGCTGTAGCCGGAGGTTTTGAGGTTTTCCGAGGACTCACGGGCTCCGGATGGGGCTTGGGGTTTGGGGATACGCCGTATGGCGGAAACGGCAGTTGCGGCTCCCAATAAATTTGGGCCACGAGGGTCGGCATCGACGGACCCGAGAGATAGAGCACGGTCTTGTCCCGACCGGGTTGTTTGGGCGTGTGCTGGTCTGCGGTGACCCAGCGAACCCGATTGAGTCCCCACTGCGGCGCGATCGTTAAGAGGTCGGCCAGCATTTCGCGCGGGGCCCACCAGGGGGAGTCCGCGAAGAGTGGCACCAACGCATCGGGCGGATCGATGGGATCGAACGAGGCTTGTGGGGTCAAGGCCATGGTGATACCGGGGACAGTGGGGGCCTCATCCACCACACTGAGGGCGATGTACGCCCATTCCCGGTCAAAGTGGTGGCTATATACCAAAACCCCGTTTGTTTGGCCGTGGTACTGGTACCGCGTTGCCCACGTCAGAATGCGGTTGTACAGCGCCGCTTCGGTGGGTGAAGGACGCACGGCATCTTGATTGATGTCAACGACCCCGCCCTAAAGGGCGGAGCTTGCAGGTACCTGCTCGGCGGCAGACCCCGCGTCTGGCCGATTGACGGCGGCCCTACGGGCAATGTTGCCCGCGGCGATGGTGTCGGCGGGGCCAGCGAACCCGCATCCGATACACCGAAAGGAGGCTTGGTTCGGACGATTCCGTTTATCGATCAATCCACACACTGGACAGGTTCGCGACGTGTTGTGCGGGTCGACCAAGACCACGGGGACTCCCGCCAACGCCGCTTTATAGACGATAAACGCCCGCAATTGATAAAACGCCCAACTGTGTTGGCGACGCCGCTGAGCCTTGCGAACCGTGATCCGGTTGCGAATGCCCGTCAAGTCTTCCAGGGCAATCCCGCGCCTCGTGTCTTGGGCTTGCGTGACCAACTGTTTGGCAATGCGGTGGTTTTCGTTCGCGGCAAAGCGTTGTTCCTTGCGGCGGCGCTTCTTCAACAGCCGCTTGGCCGACTTCGTGCCTTTCTTTTGCAGCCGCTGACGCAGTTTGGCATGGCGCTTGCGCAGGCCATTCACCTGAGCGCCCGAGTAGGTCGTGCCATCGGAATCCGCCGCAATGTTCACAATCCCGAGATCGACACCCAGCCAGTCGTCGGGTTGGATCGGGGGTGGCTCAGGCACATCGACGACGACGGCCAGGTAAAACGTGCCGTCACGGTAGATCAGATCGGCCTGTCCCCGAATGCGCTTCAGACGTTGCGCATGATACCCATCCAGCACGACGGGGACAAGTGTGCGTCCGCCGAGCGTCAACAGCGAGACGCAATCCGGCCCCTTCCACGACAGCAGGCGGTCATCGTACACGATGGCCCCGTGCGAGCGAA
>DAHWKG010000246.1:0-34103 GCA_027343765.1 Sulfobacillus sp. | reverse complement strand
CGTGGATGACCCCCGGAAATCCCCGAAGGGGGACGACCGGCCAATGGCCCTAAGAAGCGGTGGCATAATGAAACAGGAAGGTGGCTCCGTTTGATCAATTGACTAACGATGATCAGACTTGGATAAGTCCATCAGAACGGTAAGCCGTCCCCAAAGAACTGTCCCGCTGATGGTTCCCACGGCGAAACTGGACCACAACAGGCCCAGTACACGTGGACCGGCGTGAAACACTTGGCGCACTAATATTGGGAGAGCCGGCTCAAGTGGGCCGTAGGTGAGACTAAAGAGCATCGTCACCACCACCAAAACTAGCAACAGGGGGCTTTTCCCTAAAAATCGCCAACCCGCTACCAGACCGTGCCCCCAAGAGGCCTCCGGAGGGGCCTCCGATGCTTGAAAACGGGGTAATGGGATGGCCCAAAGACAAAGGAAATAGATCCCATAAGCGAATGCCGCCAACATAAGCGTCGTGGTAACCCCGAAAATTCCCGTCAACACACCCCCCACAGCCGGTCCCAAGAGAGTTACCACGTTCATGTTGAGTTGCAGCCAACTATTGGAGGCTTCCCAGTCTTCCGGAGCGACGATATTCGGCAGCACAATCATCCGACCAAGATAGGCGATGGGGGTCAAGGCGCCCGATAGGGTAACCAGGATGACTAAGAGAGGAAGGTTCAAAATATGGAGACGTCCCAAGAGGGCTAAAGCGAGCCATATAAATCCCAAGAGGAGATTATCGATATTTAACAGGAACTTTCGCGGCAAACGGTCCAAGAGAAGCCCGATCCACGGAGAGGCGGCCATGTCACCGCTGGCATAGAGAGCCAGGACCAATCCAATTTTTGCTCCCGAAACCGTAGTTTTCAGCACCAACCAGGTGATGGCGATTACGGCCACTTGGCTTCCCAAGCGAATAAAGAGGGTACCGATCCAGAGCCAGCGAAAGTCGCGGTTTTGCCAAACCCCGAAATTCCTCACAAAAACCCTCCCACCGGATTTTAAGACTGAGCCCGTTCCTCTCATGTCGTATAATGGTCTCAAAAGAGAGGAGGCATATGATGGCCATCCAAGAAGGCACATGGGTCACCGACCCGCGCGATCCATCCCGTAAGGGCCTTGTGCTACGAGTTCACCGCAATCCGGCCTGCCTCATGCGTAGTTTAGAGATCCAGTGGTCAGACGCCGTCATTGATGAATGGGAAGAAATCGAATTCGGTCCCCTCGAAGACTAATCGCGGCGCGACGAACGGGGTGCATCCAAGCGCACCAGTTCCAGTCCCCGTTCGGCCACCAAAGTTTCCGTTTCGGGGCTCTCATAGGGTCGCATATAAAAGATGCGTTCTACCCCCGCCTGCACTAAGGCGCGGGCACAATAACGACAGGGCATATCGGTGCAGTATAGGTCCACCCCTTGCGTTTGAATCCCATAGCGGGCGCATTGCAGCAGCGCGTTTAATTCGGCATGAATGGTGCGTACGCAATGGCCGTTCTCCATCAAGCATCCGACATCCAAGCAGTGCGGTTGGCCATGGGGTGCCCCGTTGTACCCGGTCGCAATCACCCGATGATCACGCACTAACACGGCGCCCACTTGACGCCTGGGGCAGGTCGACCGCGTCGCCACTAGAAGACTCATTTCCAGAAAGTAATCGCTCCACGACGCCCGCATATTCTTATCCCTCCATCAAAAAAGGACCCCGAAGGGCCCTTTCACCTCTACCGAAAGTGACAGGCTACCCAGTGACCGGGAGCTGACTCCTTCAACGGTGGGCGCTCAACCTTACACTGTTCCTGAGCAATCGGACAGCGCGTGTGAAACCGGCACCCACTGGGCGGATTCACCGGACTTGGCACATCACCCTGCAAAATAATGCGTTCTCGCCGCACGGCCGGGTTTGGGATCGGAATGGCCGAGAACAACGCCTCGGTGTACGGGTGCAACGGATGCTTATAAATTTCATCGGCATCCGCAATCTCCATCATCACACCCAAATACATCACCCCGACTCGGTCGGAAATGTGACGAATGACGTTTAAGCCGTGGGCAATGAATAAATAGGTGAGCCCAAATTCACGTTGCAGATCTTCCATCAAATTCAATATCTGCGACTGAATGGACACGTCCAGCGCCGATACCGGCTCGTCCGCCACCACCAGCTTGGGGTTCAAGGCTAACGAGCGCGCGATCCCAATGCGCTGCCGCTGACCGCCGGAAAACTCGTGGGGGTAGCGGCGGATGTGGTATGCCGAAAGACCCACCACTTCCAAAAGCTCGCGCACCCGCTTTTGCCGTTCCTGGCTATTGCCCATGTGGTGAATCACCAAGGGCTCCTCGATAATCTCACCCACCGACATCCGGGGGTTTAAGGAACCGAACGGGTCCTGAAAGACAATCTGCATTTCCCGCCTGAGCGTCCGCATCTCCCGCTTGGACGCCTTGGCAATATCCTTGCCTTCAAAGTAAACGTGCCCCGATGACGGCTCAATTAATCTCAGGACCGCCCGACCGGTTGTGGTCTTGCCGCAGCCCGACTCACCGACCAGACCCAGGGTTTCCCCGCGCTTAATATCAAAGCTCACCCCGTCGACGGCCTTCACGTGTCCGACCACCCGCGAAAAGAGACCGCCAGTGATGGGAAAATACTTGGTTAAATCCTTGACCGACAACAAGACGTTGGGGTCAATCTTGGGCTCTTCTGGCTTCTGATCCAATACCGCGCTCACGAGACCGCCTCCTTTCCATCAGCATGTAGCCAGCAACTGACCTTACGGCCATCACCCACGTCCGCCAATACCGGTTCTTCTCGACGGCAAATGTCCATGGCCTTCGGACAACGGGGGGCAAACGAACAGCCTTTAGGCAAGTGCAACAAGTTGGGAACGGTCCCCTCAATGACGTGCAACTTTTCCCGCTGCGTCTCATCAATACGCGGAATAGAGGCTAATAGCCCTTCCGTGTACGGGTGTAGAGGCTCTCGGAAGAGTTCCGCCGTGCTGGCTTCCTCCACAACCTTACCGGCATACATTACGGCGACTCGATCGCACATTTCTGCCACAACCCCCAAGTCGTGGGTGATGAGCATAATGGCCGCATGAAATTCCCGCTTGAGCTTCTTCATCAAGTCCAGAATTTGGGCCTGAATGGTGACGTCCAAAGCGGTCGTGGGCTCGTCGGCGATCAAAAGCTTGGGATTACATGCCAGTGCCATGGCAATCATAATGCGCTGGCGCATCCCCCCGGACATTTGGTGCGGGTACTCTCGGGCTCGTCGCTCAGGCGAGGGAATCCCCACCAGCCGCAACATTTCGACGGCTCGGTTGAAGGCTTCCCGCTTGGTGATTTTTTCATGGAGCACTATCGCTTCGGCAATCTGATTGCCTACCATGTAGACCGGGTTCAGAGAGCTCATCGGCTCTTGAAAAATCATGGCGATGTCGTTGCCGCGGATTTTACGCATCTCCTCCGCGCTCTTCTTCAAGAGGTTTTGGCCTTGAAACAGGATTTCGCCCCCGACGATTCGTCCTGGAGGATTGGGCACCAATTGCATAATGGATAGGGACGTCACGCTTTTGCCGGACCCCGACTCACCCACCACGCCTAGTGTCTCTTCCTGATCGATATGAAAACTCACCCCATTAACCGACGGAACGACCCCTTCGTCGGTAAAAAAGTGCGTTTGAAGATTGTTAACCTCCAGAACACGGTTGGCCACAGCCGTCTCTCCTTCCTGGGATCGGATCCCCGATCAAAGGTGTCCAAAAAAACAAAACAATTCCTTGGCCAAAAGTGCCAGATGATTCGACACCTTCACCCATATTCACCATTATAAAAGTCCATGACGCCATCGACAATGGATAAGTCTGGCGAGATCCGTCTCGACTGACGATAATGGCGTCTCACGAGGTCATACGTTCCCGCCTTGATTCGCTAACCACGCCAGGAATTCCTGCTCGTTCATGCTCGAAATTCCGAGCTCCCTGGCACGGCTTAACTTCGACCCAGCCTTCTCTCCATAGATGACGAAATCCGTGCTCCGCGATACGGATGAAGCCACTTTAGCCCCCAGTTGCTGCAATTGGTCCTCGGCCTGTTTACGCGTCATGCTACCTAACGAGCCCGTCAGGACAAAGGTCTTTCCCGCCAAAGGGGCATCTTCCCGGGGGCCTTCACGGGGTTGACCCATGTTGACGCCCAAGCTTTCCAGTTCCGTAATCACTTGCTGGTTTATCTGGGCGGCAAAGAATTGCCGCACACTCTCCGCGGTCCTCGGACCAACATCTTTAACAGCCGTCAAGTCCTCAAATGACGCCTCTTTCAAGCGCTTCATCTCACCAAAATGGTGCGCGATCGTTTCCGCTCCCCGCTTCCCCACAAAGCGAATTCCAAGCCCGTAAATCAAGCGGGAAAGTGGTTGACCCTTAGAGTGCTCGATATTGTGGATCAGCTTCTCCGCTGAGATTTCAGCAAACCGAGGTAGCGCTATTAATTGCTCATATTGGAGGCGGTAAATATCGGAGACTGACCGAATCAACCCACGCTCCAAGAGAAGATCTACCGTTTTTTCTCCAAACCCTTCGATATCCATCGCATCCCGAGAGGTAAAGTGAATCAGTGACTCACGAAGCTGGGCGGGGCAGATCAGGCCAGCCACACATCGATGGGCCGATTCACCCGGCACCCGTTCGACCGGTCCACCGCAGGCGGGACACCGCTTAGGAAACTTGAACGGCACCGCCCCCACCTGACGGAGCGCCGTTTCCACCCGCACCACTTCAGGAATAATTTCACCGGCCTTACGCACAAACACGGAGTCACCCACCCGGACGTCCAGCGAACGTAAAATATCCTCATTGTGTAGAGAGGCTCGACTCACCTTGGTGCCGGCCAGGAGCACCGGTTCCAGGTCGGCGGTGGGCGTTAATGTTCCCGTGCGTCCCACCGAAATGATAATATCGCGAACGCGCGTCAGTGCCTCCTCGGGAGGGAATTTGTACGCCATGGCCCAGCGGGGCGTCTTTTGGGTAGCGCCCAACTGCTCCTGCCAATCCCGGCGATCAAGTTTAATCACCAAACCGTCGATATCAAAGTCAAGGGGTGGGCGCTGGCGTTCAAATGTGTCAATGTAGGCTTGGACATCCTCATCCCGCTTGCACAAGCGCCAATGAGGCTCCACGGAAAATCCCCAATCGTGTAACTGACGAAGCGCCTGACTTTGGCGGGCAACAACAGGCCCCCCCGCCAACTCGCGGATTTCGTACACGAAAATAGACAGTCCCCGCTCACGCGTGATGGCCGGGTCCAATTGCCGGAGGGATCCAGCGGCGGCATTGCGAGGATTGGCAAAAAGCGTTAAGCCACGCTCCAGCCGTGCCGCATTAATGGCCTCAAACCGGCTTCTGGGGAGATAGACTTCGCCACGAAACTGGCCACTCACGAGCTCGGTGAGCCGATGAGGAATGGCCTCAATTTCCCGCACGTTAGCGGTGACATCTTCACCGACCACGCCGTCGCCGCGCGTCGCCGCCCGCACCAGACGACCTTCCTCATAATCTAAGATCACCGAAAGGCCATCAATTTTAAGCTCGGTGGTCCACTCTAAGGGCCCGGGTTCCTGAAGCCACTGGGAAACCCGCCGGGAATACTCCAGAAACTCCTCGAAGGAGTGCAAATTGCCCAGACTCAATACCGGCCGCTCAAAGCGAACCGTCTTGAAGTCCGTGGATACGCCGCCCCCCACCCGACGGGTGGGCGAATCCTCGGCGCGGAGTTCTGGAAAGGCGGTTTCCAGCGACTCTAGTTCCTGGGTGAGCTGGTCATATTCGGCATCAGAGATCTCCGATTGGTTGTCCAGGTAATATTGACGGCTATATTTGGCGAGCAGATCCCTCAACAGAGCGATGCGCTCTCGTGCCGCCTCACGCTCCACTCAGACCGGTCTCCTCTCGGGTTAACTGGGCAAATTTGGCCAAGAAAGAGCGGACCCCGCCCCCGGGGAAGGCGATGGTCACCTCGGTGTCGTCCCCCTCACCCCTCACGGCCACAATCGTGCCCCATCCAAACCGCGGGTGGCGCACCTTTTCTCCAAGCACCAAGCCGTCCACCTTACGCGTTGACCCCGAAATGGCGCGGTCGGGTGGTGAAAGTCGCTGACTCTTCGAGATAAACTCCTCGGGTATCTCCTTAATAAACCGCGAAACCGGGTTGGCGGCCGTTCTCCCTAACATCGTGCGGGTCTCCGCATAGGTCACATAGAGTTCCTCTTCGGCGCGCGTCAGCGCCACATACATGAGGCGCCGCTCCTCTTCCACCGTCCCCTCCTCCATGGACCGCATGTGCGGAAACACCCCTTCCTCCAAGCCGGCGACGATGACCACGGGGAATTCCAATCCCTTGGCGCTGTGCACCGTCATCAGCCAGACCCCGCCGGCATCTTCATCGGTTTCATCCCAGTCGGAGACTAGCGCCACCCAACCCAAAAATTCACCTAAGTCCGGAGTGCCTTGCTCATCCTCAAACCGTTTGGCTTCCGAAATGAGCTCTCCAATATTCTCGAGACGATCATCCGCTTCACGGGTCCGTTCTTGCCGGAGTTGGGTCATAATGTGGCTCGCTTCGGCAATATGACGCACACGGTCGGCTAAACTTTGGCCATCTTGCGACTGAAATGTCCTCAAGAGCTCTGCCAGTTCTAACGAGGCTCGCCTGGCCTGCGCGGAAAGGCCCTCGATGGTATCCGCTTTGGCTAAAGCTTCCGCGAGCGACAACCCGTGCTCCAGCGCAAATTCCCGGAGCCTTCGCTGCGCCACATCGCCAATTCCTCGTCGGGGATAGTTGATAATGCGCAAGAGCGACATGTCGTCGGCCGGGTTAAACACCACCCTCAGGTACGCCAACACATCCTTGACTTCTTTACGCTCGTAAAAGCGCTTACCGCCTACCAGGCGGTAACTAATACCAGCGCGCGCCATAGCCATTTCAAAGGCCCGGGATTGGGCATTGGTTCGGTAAAGAATCGCGCAATCAGATAGCTTTCGTCCCCGGCGGACCGCCTCATGGATCACCTCGGCTGCATACCAGGCTTCACTCTCCTCATCAGGAGCCCGGTAGATGCGAACCTTCTCCCCCTCCCCCTTCTGAGTCCACAGTTCTTTCCCCAACCGCTCATGGTTATGCCGCACCACGGCGTTGGCTGCCCCTAAAATGACGCCAGTGGAGCGATAATTTTCTTCCAAACGCACAATTTGGGCTCCGGGAAAATCCCGTTGGAATTCCAGAATATTGCGCATGTCGGCGCCCCGCCATCCATAAATGGATTGGTCGTCGTCACCCACTGCGCAGATATTGCCGGCCTGCCCCACTAAGTGGCGAACCATCTGGTACTGCGCCAAATTGGTATCCTGATACTCGTCCACCAATACATGACGAAACCGCGACTGATACTGGCTTTTTATTTCGGGATGGCTATCCATGAGGGCCACGGTCTGATAAATCAAATCGTCAAAGTCGAGGGCGTTGAGATCTTTGAGCCGCTTTTGATAGCGCTCATATACTTGCCGTACCCGCTCGCCAAAAAAACTGGTGTCGGACCAATCTTTCGGGCTTTGGAAGCGGTTTTTTGCCCGGCTGATCGCATTCAAAAAGAGTGCCGGGGGCCACTCCTTCTCATCCCAGTTGAGCTCCCGCACAATATCTTTCAAGAGTGCTTTGGTGTCGTCGGTGTCGTAAACGACAAAACGATCGTCATAGCCGAGATGGCGAATATTTTCCCGGAGAATGCGAACGGCCACCGAGTGGAAAGTTCCAATCCACATGAATCGGCTGTCCGGGCCCACCAAGGCGCTAATCCGGCTTTTCATCTCCCGGGCCGCCTTGTTGGTGAAGGTGAACGCTAAAATTTGGCCGGGATGCACTCCTTGAGTCTGAATTAAGTGCGCGATGCGATAGGTTAGGGTACGGGTCTTTCCGCTTCCAGCGCCCGCTAAAACTAAAACAGGCCCGTCCGTCGCCAGACAGGCTTGACGTTGCGGTTCATTCAGTTCCTCTAGCAAATTCATTGCGGCATCCTCCCAGCACTGATATCTTATTATATCAGCGTAGGACAACTAGTGCCATGACTGAACCATCGCGCCCGAATCCGGGTGGCGTGGTAAGTGACCTCGATATCCCCGCTGGTCTTCTCTGAGGGCGACCACCAAACCCGAAACGGAATCGCTGACCGCCGACACTAACGCCGTCGGATAGCCACGCCGCTCCCAGCGTTGCCGTTCTTCCTCGCCCCGCCCAGGGTTGTCCGACACGACCCACACCGAAGGTTTTGATGGCCAGGGCAGAACGGCCGTCACCCGCCCTGAATCTTCTTGAATTTCGTATCCCGTGGAGGTCGAGCGACTCAGAGACTCCGCCGCTTCAGCCACCTCGCCTCGCCTACCCCGGCCTTCCGCCCACAGCGTAAGCGTTCCGTCATTAATCTGAAACCCTTTAGGGTGCCCGGACGCTAAGAAACCCATCTCCAATAACAACCCGACCGCATCCATCATTTATCACCCTATCGCTTTACCTAATTAGTGCATTACGCTTATAGTATGCCCCCAGGCGTGAGATTAGTCCACTCCCAATCGAAGGGTGCCCCCAAGCGATGGAGGCCTCCCTTAACTCCTGATTCGATCCAGCACGAGACGATACCCGTCGGCACCAAACGACAAGCACCGCTTGACGCGCGAAATGGTGGCAGATGATGCGCCTGTGACCCTTTCGATATCGTCATAGGTCTGCCCCTCATCTAGCATCCGGGCCACCGCTAGCCGTTGGGCGATCGACTGGATTTCACTGATGGTAAGAATATCTTCCAGAAAGGAATAGCACTCGTCCACCGTTTTGAGGCTTAAAATGGCCTCACAAAGCACATCGGTGTCATGGGTCTTCAACTTGGGATTCATCGCTTGCCCGCCTGCCCCTTTCCGTTTGGGCATTCACCACCCGCACAGGATCAAGCATACGCGGGATATTTTACTGCGGCAAGCAAATAAACTCAAGTGACTATTCGGTGGCTCCACCGCTCTTGGACGCGCCGGCCCCGGTGGCCCCACTCGATCCCCCCGACCCACCGCCGCTGGACCCCCCTGACGATGCTCCGCCGCCGCTTGAGGACCCTCCAGAAGAGCTCCCACCACCCGAGGAACTACTGCCGCCCGAGGAACTCCCCCCACTGGACGAGCTACTCCCGCCGCTACTGGACGATGATGATTTGCTGCTTGAACTGGACGAGGTGGCCATCTTCATCAGCGCCGTCTTTACGGCCATATCGATGGTACTGGTTATCTCGGGCGTCGACATGGTTTTGGTCACATCCATCTCAATCTCTTTCTTGAAGGTGGGACTCGATAATACCATGGTGACCGCCTTTTCCAATACTGTCTGCCCGGCCGGCGTGGTCAGGGCCTCTCGCAACTGGGTGGTCGAAATGGTTTCGGCAATCATTTTCTGCATCCGCGGCGTCTCCATCTCGTCCCGGACAGCCTTTTGTATTTCAATCGGTGGGGCGCTTGACGAACTGCTCCCCCCGCTCGAGGATCCGCCACTGGAACTCCCGCCACTTGATCCACTGCTGGCACTACTGGAGCCGCTTGAGCCGCCAGATCCGCTGGATCCGCCACTATGGCTCGAAGTCGTCGTCCCATGTTCTGGTGACGGTGAGCCCATACTCACGCCGCATCCTGTTACCACCATGGCGCCTGCCATGATCAGTGCCGCCCCATATCGTAAGGCTTGTCGCATTTGACCGACACCCCCGCATTGTCTGTAGATAAAGGATGCCCGCTCCCCCACTTTTGTATGAACAAAAAGCGTGGCATTTTTGACGCTATGGAATTTCCTCGCGCCGGACGCCTTTTATGGGGATGGGGCCGTCAGACCCAGTGACGAATGAGCGCTCCGATACCGAGGCGCGTCACCCCCATTCCACCAACGGGCCGAGGCCGGGAATGGTTTCCAAACCGCTGAGAGTGTCCCAAACATCACTTTTAGCAGCGGAGTACCGACTCTCCGCAGTGAATGGGGTATGATCATGGCGGCCCCCAGTTAGGTGGGCAATCAAAGCCGAGGAGGACTAAATATGACTGGGCTAACAGATAGCGCAACCTTATACAACGGCGTCCGTATGCCTTGGTTGGGACTGGGCGTGTGGATGGCTTCCGACGGCGATGAGGTTCAGGCCGCCGTGCGCTCTGCACTCGAACTCGGATATCGCCACATCGATACCGCCGCCGCGTATGGCAACGAAGCGGGGGTGGGCCAGGCGATTAGGGATAGTGGCATTCCTCGTGACAACATCTTCGTGACCACCAAGGTGTGGAATGCCAACCAAGGTTATGAGAGCACGCTTGCCGCCTTTGAGGAGAGCATGGAGAAGCTTCGGCTAGGTTATCTCGACCTTTATCTCGTTCACTGGGCCGTTCCCGGCAAGTATTTGGATACCTGGCGGGCTCTGGAAAAGCTCTATCATGAGGGAAGGGTTCGCGCCATCGGCGTGGCCAACTTCATGCCGGAACATCTCCAAGATATCATGGATCACGGGGAGATTAAGCCCATGGTCGACCAGGTGGAATTCCATCCGTTCCTCACGCAGCGTGAGCTACTCGCGTTCTGCCGGGCCAACCAAATCCAGTTGGAAGCATGGAGCCCCTTGTTTAGAGGCGGTGAGGTGCTTTCCCATCCGACCATCATGGAAATTGCCAACATGCACGGAAAGACACCGGCTCAGATCATTCTTCGCTGGGACTTGCAACAAGAGGTGGTCACCATTCCCAAGTCCGTTCACAAAGAGCGGATCGAAGAAAACTCCCAGGTCTTTGACTTTAATTTGTTGCCCGAGGAGATGGAACGCATTACCGCGTTGAATAGTCATCGCCGCGTCTTTGACTACGATCCCTGCAACGTCGACTTTTAGGTCGCCCAGTTCCCGCCCCCCGGTCTTCGTCGGGGGGCTTTTCTCTCTTTTGATCCCTCGCATTGACTCGAGAAAGGTTCCTGGGTATGCTAACGAAACATCTTCAAAGGAGTTATGCCTGTGATTTTATGGATGGGTCACCTCATCGAACGGATGACGCGTCGAGGGTGATTTTAGGCCCCCGATGGTGATAAGAGGGGGACAAATCATGTTGTCAGGATTGCGAACAGAACGACTGTGCATGATACCCTGGACAGAAGCCCTGGTACGGGCCGTTGTGGATGCTCCCGCGAGCCTCCAGCGTATAAAGGGGATCACGGTAGCCGATGGGTTTCCGAATCATCCCGTCCGCCACTTCGTCTTGCCCGCCACCCTAGCCGCAATCGAAAAAGATCCCAGCTACGGAAGGTGGAGCGGCCTGGTTGTCCACTCCCAAGACCGCCGGGTGATTGGATCGATGGGCTGTAAATCTCCGCCCGATGACCAGGGTTTGGTCGAAATTGGATACGACATCGTGCCCGCCTATCAGCACCAGGGCTACGCGACGGAAATTGGCCGCGCCTTCGTCGATTGGCTTCAGAACGAAACCTCGGTGCGGCGAATCGCCGCGGAATGTCTCGCCGACAACGTCGCCTCCATTCGGGTATTGGAAAAAACAGGCTTTAACCGGATCGAGGAACGCGAAAGCATGACATACTGGGAACTTCCGACTCACAAATAAGGGGATACCCCGGAGAGGCCGACAAGGCCTTTCCGGGGTGCCCAATTTTTCAGTCTTCAGACCTAAATGTAGCGCTCGCCGATATCCCCGCGGACATAGCTTTCCGGAAAGTCAATCGTCCGAATGCGGGCATAGGCCTTGGCCCGCGCTTCATCCATGGTGTCAGCTCGTCCAGTGATAGTCAGCACGCGGCCTCCTTGACTTTCAAAATGGTGCCCTCGGGCCTCTGTGCCCGCGTGAAACACATAGGTATCGGGCAGATCGGGTCCCAAGACAATCGGCATCCCCCGCTTGGGTGCCTTCGGGTAGCCTTGGGCCGCCATCACCACGGCAACGGCCGCCCCGTGGCTCTCGGGGATATCCGGAATCGTCCCTTGACTAACCTCATGCCAGAACTCCCACCAGTCCACGTCCAGTAGGGGCAGCACTACTTGGCTTTCCGGATCGCCTAGGCGGACATTG
This sequence comes from Sulfobacillus sp., assembly GCA_027343765.1. Lineage (GTDB taxonomy): Bacteria > Bacillota > Sulfobacillia > Sulfobacillales > Sulfobacillaceae > Sulfobacillus_B. The sequence goes on along the minus strand of DAHWKG010000246.1, from coordinate 21,974 downwards.
AACTCCAGCACTTTGGGGCCGCGCGATGTCATCATCAACCCTGCATAGAGAACCCCGCGATAGAGGAAATCCTCTTCCGTGAGGTAGGTCATCAGAGGATCCAGCACCCGACGGGCAATGTCTTCTTTTGCCGACTCCTCTATGGGAACCGGAGCCACCGCGCCCATGCCCCCGGTATTGGGACTGCTCGGGTCCGGTGTCAGTCTTTTGTAATCGCGCGACATCGGCAGCCAAGCGTACTGGCGGCCATTGGTGACGACCTGACAAGAAAGTTCATATCCCTCCAGATATTCCTCAAACAAAACCCCGTCCGTCCACACCTCGGGCTCCGTCCACTCCCGCAGAGTTGCCTCGGCTTCCTTCGGGTTATGGACAATCACGACCCCTTTCCCCTGGGCCAAACCGCTCTTTTTCATCACCTTTGGCCACTCTTGGTTGGTCCTGATCCACTCGATCAGTTCCTCCGGCCGGTACGCTACCTGAGAGTCAGCGGTTGGGATCCCGTATTGGCGCATCACCTCTTTGGCCCGCCGTTTACTACTTTCGAGTTGGGCGGCGCGGGCGGAGGGACCCACCACCGGGAAGCCCTGCGCGCGTAGGGCGTCGGCCCAGCCGGCCGCTAAAAACGCTTCTGGACCAATCACCACCAACGGACGCCGCTCTCCGAAGACATTCCTGACATCCTCCGGGCTTTGGGCCGGGAATATCTCGGCGTCCTCTCCGATACCGGCGTTGCCCGGCGTCGCATAAACCCGAGCCCCGCTCTTCTTCAAACCCCAGACCAGTACATGCTCCCGTGCGCCCCCGCCAATCACCAGTGCCTCTCGATCCATAGCGTCCTCCTAATGTCGGAAGTGCCGCTCATCGGTCATGATGAGCGTAATTCCGGCCTCGCTGGCTTCGTCAAGAGATTCCTGATCGCGGAGTGAGCCGCCGGGCTCGATCACCACCGCAATCCCACGCTCTCGGCATAGCCTTAGTACATCTCCAAAGGGAAAGAAGCCGTCCGAAGCCATCACCGCTCCCCGAGCTGCCTCGCCCGCACGGTCGAGAGCTTGCCGAGCAGCGTCAATGCGGTTAGTCTGACCGCCACCAATACCCAGCGTGGCCCCGTTTTTAGCCACCACGAGCGCGTTCGACTTCACCCGCGCCACCGTTTTCCAGGCCAGTTCCACATCCCCACCATATTGCTCCCAATTAAGGGCCGGACCGGCCACATGACGCCAGGCCTCCCTGGACTTTTGTAGACGATCTGCTGGCTGAACCAGCATTCCGCCTAAAATGCCTTTAAAGTCGTTGGACTCGATGGGATCAAAGGACATGGTCAAGACCCGCAAATTCTTCTTTTTGGCAAACACCGAGAGCGCATCGTCTCGAACCTCTGGTGCGATGACGACTTCCAAAAAGATTTCCGTCAACTTCTCCGCGAGCGCCCTGTCGACGGCGCCATTCAGGGCCACAACTCCCCCAAATATAGACACGGGATCAGCATCGTGGGCTCGCTCATAGGCAGCCATGAGGGTGTCACCGAGGGCGGCCGAGGAAGGTGTCTGGTGCTTGACCACCACGGCGGCCGGGCTTCCCAGATCCATGGCCAGCTTTACGGCGGTATCCGCATCCGCATAATTATTGAAGGAGAGGGGCTTTCCCTGAAGGAGTTTCGCCGTCGCGAAACCCCGTTTCGGGGGGATCGCGTAAAAGGCCCCTGATTGATGCGGATTCTCCCCATAGCGCAGTGTTCCCACGCGGCGGCCGGGAACGGTGAGCACCTCTGGTTCCTCATCGGGGTGGCTGAGCGCTTCGGCAATCATCGCATCGTAATAGGCGACATGACGAAACGCCTCCACAGCCAGGCGTTGGCGAAGATTTGAAGAGTCGTCCTCTTCTATGTAGGTGGTGTACTGCTCCGGGTTAACCAATACCGCGACCCGTTCGTGATTTTTGGCGGCCGCCCGAATGAGGGACACACCCCCGATGTCAATTTCCTCAATCAATGCCGAACCCTGAAGGCCTTCCTGCCATCGCGCCTCGAAAGGATAGAGATTCACCACCACCACCCGAATATCGGGCGCACCCATCTCCTCCCGCTGCTGTTGGTGCTCTGCCTTCGACGATGCCAAAAGGCCACCATAAATCAAGGGGTGAAGCGTCTTGACACGACCATCCAAGATCTCGCCGAAGCCGGTGAGAGATTCCACCGTTGACACCTGAAACCCCTCTTGCTGCAGATATCGGGCCGTGCTAGCCGTGGCCAAGAGCCGAAGATCCTGCTCCTCCACCAGATAGCGGGCCAAATCACTAAGCCCACTTTTGTCGCTCACGCTTAAAAGTGCCCATGAATCCATGATGATGCCCCCTCCTTGTAATGGACTTCTCGCCCCTGAAGCCATACCTCGCCGCGATCGACCGCCGCTAATACGCGAGGATAGAGTTGATGCTCCATGGTGTGAATCCGGGCTTCCAAGTCCTCCAGTGTGTCATCGGGATACCGTTTTACCGGCGCCTGGGCTACCAATGGCCCGGTGTCGTGTCCTTCATCGACAAAATGGACGCTGACACCCGTCCACCAGACTCGGTCCTGGAATGCCCGTTCGATGGCATGAAGCCCCGTATAGGCAGGCAGGAGCGACGGGTGCAAATTTAACAAGCGGCCAGGAAGTGCCTGGATGGTCTCCTGCTGTAGCCATCGTAAAAAACCCGCCAACGCCACGGCTTCAATATCATGCTGTTTGAGCGTCCGGAGCAACGCCCGGTCGTATTCGGCCCGATCGGGAAATGCTTTAGCCGTAATGACCTCGGTCTCAACACCCCAGCGTTCTGCAATCGCGAGCGCCCCGACCCCGGCGCGGTGGGAGACCACTAGGGCGACGTTGAGGCCGCTTTCCAATATGGCGGCCAAGTTGCTACCTGTGCCGCCAACAAGTACCGCCCACCTCACGAGAACTCGACTCCCGCCAAATCCCGCACCTGACCGATGACCCACGATTCGATGCCGGATTGGCTCAAGCTTTCTTGTGCAGCCTCGACCGCTTCGGGGCTCACAGTGACCGTAAAGCCCACCCCGAGGTTGAAAGCGCGGGCCATCTCCCGATCGTCAATGCCCCCCCATTCTTGAATGAGCGACATCTCCTGGGGCATTGGCCAAGCATCCCGATAGAGGGTGGCCCCGAGTCCGTTCAGGGTGCGGGGAAGATTTTCCGGGAGCCCCCCACCGGTAATGTGCGCCATGGCTTTGACCTCCACCTCCGACCATAGCCGTTGGACCGCTTGGACATAAATTCTGGTTGGGGTCAGCAAAACCTCACCCAATCGGCGATTCCCTAGTTCCGGCAGCGTCTCGTCAAACCTCCGCCCCGAGGCGGCAATCACTCGACGAATGAATTGGTACCCATTGGAGTGAAATCCCGATGAGGCCAGCCCAATCACCCGGTCACCCGGCTTCGGGGGAACCCGCGGGTGAAATTTCCGCACCCCCACGGCGAACCCCGACAAGTCGAAGTCCCCATGGGGATAGAGGTCCGGCATTTCTGCCGTCTCCCCGCCTAAAAGCGCCGTCCCTGCCTCCCGGCATCCAGCTGCCACTCCCGAAACCAGGTCACGGACCCTTTTCGGGTCGACGTGGCCCATCGCCAGATAATCGAGGAAGAATAAAGGTTCGCCACCAGCAGCGAGGATGTCATTCACATTCATCGCCACTAGATCAATGCCAATCGTCTCGAATTGCTGTAGTTCTTTGGCCAAGAGCAACTTGGAGCCCACACCGTCCGCGCCTGCCAAGAGTTCCGCATCGCCCAAGCGAAAGGCGCCAGCAAATCCCCCCACATCGGCGATGACTTCGCTACGCCGGGTGCTCGCCGCCAGCGGCTTTATCCACTCCACGGCCTGATTACCCCGATCAATGCTGACGCCACTCTGTTCATAGGTCATGCCCGTCGGCTTTTTTTGATCAGACATGCAACTCCTCCTCAATCGGCACCGGATATCCACGGCCAAAGCAGGCAAGACACCAGCCCTCCGAGCCCAGCGCCGATGTTAGCCCCTCCGGTGACAAGAAGGCCAACGAATCGGCCCCCACCATTTCGGCCAACTGCTGGACGGTGAGATTTCTGGCCGCCAGTTCCCCCGCCCTGGAGGTATCAATGCCGTAATGACAGGGCTCCAAATAAGGGGGTGAAGCAATGCGCATATGGACCTCCTCCGCGCCCGCTTGCCGAAGAAGGCGAATAATGTGGCGCGAGGTTGTCCCGCGCACTAAACTGTCATCAATCAACACCACCCGCTTGCCATGAACTACCTCGCCGACAGCCGATAGTTTCAGTTTCACCCCTTTCTCCCGCGCAGACGCGTCGGGGGCAATAAAGGTGCGGGCAATGTAGCGATTTTTGACCAACCCAAAGTCAAAGGGAATGCCGGACGCTTCGGCGAATCCCATCGCCGCAGGAAGGCTAGAGTCGGGAACCCCTACCACCACATCCGCTGACACTGGCGCCTCTTCAGCCAGCCGCTTACCTAATTGGCGCCGCTTTAAATGCATACTTTCCCCTTCAAGACGGGAGTCGGGCCGCGAAAAGTAAATCACTTCAAAGGCGCAGGTGCGCGCTCCTAAGGAGGCCTGAAAGGTTTGGCTTTGGAGCCCATCATTGTTAATCTTAACCATCTCTCCCGGCACCACGTCACGCACCCACTCGGCGTCCACCATATCCAAGGCACAGGTCTCCGACGCTAATACCCAGGCACCCTCCCGCGTTCGCCCAATCACGAGCGGCCGAATCCCGTGCGGATCACGAATACCATAGAGTCCTTCTTTACTCAACAACACAAAGGCAAACCCACCCTTAAGCCGCGCAGCCGCTTCTACCAGCGCACTCTCAAACTCTGGCTGGCGACTTCGGGCGAGAAGGTGCGCCAACACCTCGCTATCGCTGGTGCCTTGAAAGATAGCGCCCTCCGCCTCTAGGTCCTGACGGAGCGAACGGTGATTCACCAGGTTGCCATTATGCGCGAGCGCCAAGGGCCCAAAGCGGGTATGCATGAGGAGAGGTTGCGCGTTCACGGACGACGAGTCACCGGTGGTCGAATAGCGCACATGCCCAATCGCCGAGCGGCCCGCGCCCAAGTCCTGATTGACGGCATCCTGCAAGAGTCCCATGCCTTTTTGCACCGTTAACCGATCACCATCCAACACGGCCAACCCGGCGCTTTCCTGACCACGATGCTGCAAACTAAAAGTGCCCCAATAGGCCTTCTGGGCCGCTTCGGCGTCGTCCCAGATTCCGAACACCCCGCACTCTTCATGTAGTTCAAAGCTCATCGTGAACCTCCTCATACGGCTTTCGCCAACGCGCCATGAGATCCGCATACGACCACTGGTAACGCCCATCCAACACCATCATGCCGCCCTCAGTGACTTCGCCCAAAAGAAGGATAGCAAGGCCGCTCGCCTCCAACCGCCGGGTAACCTCCGCGAGTTTATCCATCGGAATGGCCGCCACCCATTGAAGCGGCGCCTCATTGAAAAAAAGGCGCGTCTTCTCCTGGAGGTCCTTTTCGGGAAGAGAGAGCTGAAGCCCAAAAGAGGGCCCGCTTTCTGCCCACATCCGTACCAAGGTCATACCGAGGCCCCCGTCCCCTAAAACTCTCAGTGCATGAGGAGGGTTCTCCCGGACCCATTCGGTCATGGCTTTTAAGCGGCTCTTGGCGTTCTCGAGGTCCGTCCGTGGATAGGCGCTCACCCGCCCCGTCAACACCCGTTCGGCCACCGACGCACCCCAGTCTCTTGATCCAGAATGAATGAGGAGGATCGCGTCGCCCACCTTACCCAAGTTCTGAGGTACGGGCGATTTGGGGTGGGGATGGCGGCCTGCCGCCCCTATCACCCCCGTGGGCCAAATAGATTCCCCATCGGTCTCGTTATGGAGGGACACATTGCCACCGGTTACCGGAACCTCCGCCGCTCGAGCGGCATCGGCCACTCCCCGAATCAAGGCCCCCATGGCGCGATAGCTATCCGTTTTGTCGGGATTGCCGGCATTGACCCCGTCAGTAATTCCGAGGGGCTCCGCCCCCGTCGCCGCCAATGTCGCCAACACCCGTAAGACCGCCCCCGCACCGCCTGCATAGCCATCCTCGGCGGCCCAACGTCCGGGGCCGTCCACGGCTAGCGCCAAGCCACCGTCCTCGCCCAAGTCCAACACCGCCAGGTCACGATCAGGGCCGTAAACGGTACGGGTCTGAATCATGTAGTCATATTGTCGATAGACCGAAGCCCGACTCCTCGCGTCCAAACTTCCGGCCACCTCCAAGAGCGCCTCGCTGCGAAACTTCGGTACCTCCCCGGATTCCGTTTTAGGTGCTTGAGCCAAGCCCTCCCAAAACGGCTCATCCACGCTTCGACGGGGCGCTTGGTCCACCAACCAGTCGGTCCTCAGTCGAGCGCATTCCGCACCTTCATAAAAGAGATGTAACTCCCCGCTCTCGGTCGTCCGGCCAATTTCCGTCGCCAGCACTTCGAAATCTTGAGCCACCGCCAACACTCTTTCAAGATTCTCCTCGCTTACCACCAAGAGCATCCGCTCTTGCGTCTCTGACAACATGATTTCATACGGGGTAAGCCCCGCTTCACGAAGTGGCACCCGATCGAGATGAATCTCTGCCCCAACCCCTGAACTCTCTGAGAGTTCCGCCGAGGCCGAGGTCAGGCCCGCGGCACCCAAGTCCTGCAGGGCCGCCAAGAGACCTTCTTCAACGCACTTTAGGGTCACTTCCATCAACAGCTTGCCGAGAAACGGATCTCCCACCTGCACCGTCGGTCGTAGTTCATGGCTTTGTTCATCAAAGTCGCGCGAGGCTAGGAGGCTTGCCCCATGAATGCCATCCCGGCCTGTCCGTTGCCCGAGAAGCACCAGCACCTGACCAGGTTTGGCGGTGTTAGCCCCCATAGCGTGCTCGGGGCGCCGAATCCCCACGGCCAACACGTTGACGAGTGGGTTGGCGCGATAGGTGTCCGAAAATCCGATGTCACCCGTGACCGTGGGCACTCCAATGGCGTTCCCGTAGAGACCCACCCCTTTGACTACGCCATGCAAGAGCGCCATGCTATGCCGGTCGGTCCCAAAGCGCAACGCGTCAGCCACGGCAATCGGCCGAGCGCCCATCGCAATAATGTCGCGAAGAATCCCCCCCACCCCGGTAGCAGCCCCCTGGACCGGCTCCACATAGGAGGGATGGTTATGACTCTCCACTTTAAACGCGACGTCAAGATCCTGGCTCAAACGCACGACACCCGCGTTGCCACCCGGCCCTGAAACCACGTGGGGGCCCTCGTGAGGTAACCGTGACAACAGTGCCTTCGAATTTTTATAGCTACAGTGTTCCGACCAGAGTGCCCCGAAAAGCCCAAGCTCCAGGTCATTGGGGGCCCGTCCCATGAGGGCCTCGATGCGTTGGTATTCGGCTTCCGTCAGTCCCACGTCAGACGCGTGCATGGCCCACCTCCTGTCGGATGCCGTCTATCCAGGCGCTCAACAACTTATGCCCATCGTCTGATCCCAAGTAGCGATGCATAGCCCGTTCTGGATGGGGCATTAGTGCCGCCACCGACCCCTGTTGGATCCCCGCCAAATTGGCGACCGAGCCGTTGGGATTAGTAAGGGCGTGCAACTGCCCTTGGTCGTCGGTATATTGGAGCCACGCCTGGCCCGCCTGGAAGAGCGCTTGGAGACTCCCCGGGGGCGTGTAATAGGCGCCTTCCCCGTGAGCGATGGGCATCCGTAACCGGTCGCCTACCCTGAGCCCGGGAAAGTAAGGGGACTCAGCGGCCACACGAAGGGTCTGCCAGTCGCAGCGGAACTCCCCGTGGCGGTTGGGCCTCAACACCCCGGGCAGCAAACCGGCCTCCGTCAATATCTGAAACCCATTGCAAATGCCCAAGACCGGCAGCTTCTGTTCTTCGACCGCATCGCGAAGCGCCGCCATCACCGGCGCCCGGGCGGCCAACGCCCCGGAACGAAGATAGTCACCATAGGAAAAACCGCCCGGGATAATCGCGGCCGAAAGATAGTCGAGACGGTGATTTCGGTAGTCGATGACCACCGCCTGCACGCCAAGATCCGTGAGCGCCTTCACGGTGTCGACATCACAGTTGGATCCCGGAAAGGTCACGACACCAATTTGCATCACGCCAGGACCTCCACACGGAAGGTCTCCATGACCGGATTAGCCAGTAGTTCCTCTGCCATCCGCCCTGCCACTTGACCGGCCTCCTCGGCCGTTTCCGCTTCCAGCGTAAGTCGAATATGCCGGCCAATGCGAACCCCATCGACCGAAAAGCCCATATGTTTCAACACCCCTTGGGTGGCTTCACCCGCTGGGTCCAAGATGCTCTCTTTCAGCTCGACCGTCACGACCGCATGAAAGGCTGGCATTAGCTCATCACCCGTTTGAGAATTTCTTGATAGGCATCTTCGACCCCGCCTAAATCCCGGCGAAAGCGATCCTTGTCCAATCGTTCGCCACTCGACTGGTCCCAAAGCCGACAGGTATCTGGCGAAATTTCATCTCCGAGTTTCAGTTCCCCCATGGCATCCCAACCGAATTCCAATTTGAAATCCACCAGCACGATGCCCCGTTGGAGAAAGAAAGGCTTCAGCACCTGGTTGACACGAAGCGCCTCCTGGCGGAGCCGAGCCACCAAGTCGGGGCTCGCCAGGCCGAGTAGGCGTATGTGATCCTCATTTAAGAGCGGATCCCCCAAGGCATCATTCTTGTAATAAAACTCTAAGACCGGATCGTCCATCGCCGTGCCTTCCGGGATGCCCGTTCGCTGATTGAGCGAGCCCGCCACCCAATTTCGCACCACCACTTCCAGTGGCACCATGGTCAGTTTCTCGACCAGAAGATTTCGCTCATCGAGCTTTTCAATGAAATGGGTGGCGATACCGTGATCGGCCAGCCACTCGTATAGACGAGCGGTCACGGCCGTGTTGACCACCCCTTTCCCGGAAATCTCCGCCTTTTTCTGCCCGTTAAAAGCGGTGGCGGAATCTTTGAATTCCACCCGCACTCGATTCGGATCGTCGGTTGCGTAGACGCGTTTGGCCTTGCCCTCATATAAGAGATTCACTGTTCTCCTCCTTCATCATTCAGAAGCCCTAGGCGCCGGTAAATGGTATCCACATACGCTAAATAGGGTTCGACATCAAACAATGATTCCAGTGTTTCCGCCGGCACCTCTTGCCGGACCTCGGGATCGGCCAACAGCCGTTCTTTGAAACTCCGCGAGGGATCTTGGCTAGCGGCCAGTGCATGCCGCTGAACCACTTCATAGGCGCGATCCCGGGACAGTCCCCCATCGACCAGCGCCAACAGAACCTTCCCCGAAAAAACCAGCCCTCCGGTCCGTTCGAGATTCCCTCGCATGCGTTCCGGGTGAATCGTTAGACCCTCCACAATCCGCGTCATTTGCACCAACAGGTAGTCCATCAGCGTGGTGGCATCCGGCAGCATCACCCGTTCCACCGATGAATGGGAAATGTCACGCTCGTACCAAAGCGGAATGTCCTCCAAGGCCGGCACCACGTAGCCTCGTAACAAACGCGCGAGTCCTGATATCTGCTCGCACTTGATCGGATTTTTCTTGTGGGGCATGGCTGACGAGCCTCTTTGGCCGGCAGCAAAGGGTTCTTCAAGCTCACCGACCTCGGTGCGCTGCGAGTGCCGAATTTCGGTGGCCATTTTATCTAACGTACTGCCTAAAATGGCCAACGCGGTGATGACCTCGGCATGGCGATCGCGCTGTAATACTTGGGTTGACACGGGATCCGGACGAAGACCCATTTTTTCGCCCACGTAGGCCTCAATCTCTGGGGGAAGACTGGCGTAGTTTCCGACCGGCCCGGACAGTTTCATGACGGCCATCTGTTCCCGGGCTCGCCTGACCCGTTCCCGATCACGACCCAACTCCACCCACCAGAGAGCCCATTTGAGTCCGTGACTAGTAGGCTCAGCATGAATGCCGTGGGTGCGACCAATCACCGGAACCCGTCGATTTTCAATCGCGCGCACCCGCACAGCGGCCTCTAGACGCCCCAAATCCTCTAAAATAACGTCGAGCGCCTCCGTCAACAGGGAAGCCAGGGCCGTGTCCACCACGTCTGTGGAGGTGAGCCCGAAATGAATATATTTGGCGTCCTCGGGGTTCAGATTCTCGCTGACGGCGGTAATGAACGCCAGCATATCATGATGATACACGGCCTCATGGGCATCGACCCGCCTGGCATCAACATGGGCCGCGGTTCTTAGACGGGCTGCTGTGCCAGCAGGAATTTTACCAAGCCGTTCCCATGCCTCGGCCGCTAAAAGCTCAACCTCAAGCCAGCGCTGATATCGATTCTGGTCAGACCACAAGTCCTGCATTTCTCGCCGTGCGTAGCGATCAATCATGTTGTCAGCCACCTTATCCGAACGTTATGCGACCATTGTACAAGAAATGTTCGCCACGAGCCAGCCATCCCTCCGCCTTTTTTAGCTTGGACTCCAGCGGGCTTTTCATACCGCCCTCGGCAAGAAAGCCGCCAGCGATGGCGGCTTTCCCCAATTCATTCCCACTCAATCGTACCCGGTGGTTTGGAAGTGATATCGTAGACCACCCGGTTCACCCCGGCGACCTCCCCGACAATGCGGCTTGCCATACGGTCAAGCAACTCGTGGTCGAGGCGCACCCAATCGGCCGTCATGCCGTCTGAACTCTCGACCGCACGCACCACGATGGGATAACCATAGGTTCGGGCATCCCCCATGACCCCCACCGAGCGAATGTCCAACAACACCGTAAACGCCTGCCAAATGTCGCGATTCAGCCCGGCTTGGTGTATTTCTTGGCGGACGATGGCATCGGCCTGACGCACGGTCTCCACCTTGTCTTCCGTCACCGTCCCCACGATTCGCACCGCCAATCCCGGGCCGGGAAATGGTTGACGCCAGACTAGCGCCTCCGGAAGCCCGAGCGCCTCGCCAACCCGGCGCACTTCGTCCTTAAATAGCCAGCGGAGCGGTTCCACCACACGAAACGCCATGTCCTCCGGCAACCCGCCGACGTTATGGTGGGATTTAATGGTGTGGGCGCCCCGGCCCCCGGATTCAATCACGTCCGGGTAAACTGTGCCCTGGATGAGGACCTCTCGCGGCCCGATTAAGCTCTCGGCCCGTTCGAAGGCCCGGATGAACTCCCGGCCAATAATTTTCCGCTTTTGCTCAGGATCGGTCACGCCCTCGAGCGCCTGGAAAAATTCCTTTTTGGCATCCAAGACTCTCAGATCAATGTCCTGAAAGGCCTCTCGCACCTCGTCCACTTCCCCCGCCCGGAGCAGTCCGTGGTCAATCAGCACCGCCGTCAACCGGTCACCAATGGCCGTCTTGGCCAATGCTCCCGCCACAGCCGAATCCACACCTCCAGAGAGGGCAATGAGCGCGCGGCCCGGTCCCACGGATTGGCGCATATCTTCTACAGCCGTGGCGATGAAGTTATCTGGCTTCCAGTCCGGCGTCATATGAGCCACCCGAAAGAGAAAATTCGTAAAGATGCGGAAGCCTTCTTCCGTGTGGTTCACTTCCGGATGGTATTGAACCCCCCACAAATTGCGCGTCAGATCTGCCATGGCCGCCACCGGCGTTTTTTCCGTACGGGCCAGTACGGTAAACCCCAAAGGCGGCTCAATCACTAAATCCCCATGGCTCATCCACACCCGTGACTGGTTGGGCACATCTTCTAGGAGCGGCGAAGGAACCAATTTCTCCATGCGGGTACGTCCATACTCGCGGCCCTCCGCCGCCTCCACTCGACCCCCTAGCACGTGCGCCATGAGTTGCATGCCGTAGCAAATTCCCAGCACGGGGATGCCTAGGGTGAAAATTTCCGGATCCATGCGCGGCGCCCCATCCTCAAATACGCTGGCTGGCCCCCCCGAAAGGATGATCGCCTGGGGGCGCTTTTCGCGGATGCGGCTCGCCGCCGTGTCACCCGGCAATACCTCGCAAAACACTTCCGCTTCGCGCACACGCCGCGCAATCAATTGGTTATATTGGGCCCCAAAATCGAGAACAATCACCAGATTCGCCATTAACTTCTCACCACCCGGCACACATCGGGGAGATTCCGATATTTTTCGCCCACGTCGAGCCCATAGCCGACAACGAATTCGTCCGGGATCTCGAATCCCTTATAGTGCAGGGGAACGGCGACTTGCCGACGCGAGACCTTGTCCAAAAGTGAGCAGATTTTCACCGACATAGCCCCCCGGGACTTCACATGTCCGTAGATGTAGTTTAAGGTGAGCCCCGTATCCACAATGTCCTCGACCACGAGAACATGCTTCCCTTCCAGACTGTAATCCAAATCCTTCACGATCCGCACCACTCCGGAAGACTTGGTGGATGTTCCGTACGAGGATACCGCCATGAAGTCGACGGCCAGCGGCAAGTCAATGGTCCGGGCTAAATCTGCCACGAAGACAAATGAGCCCTTCAAAATACCAACCAGTATAAGTTCCTTACCCTGATAGTCCACGGTAATTCGTCGACCGAGTGTCGCCACCCGTTCTTTAATATCCTGCGCCCCAATCAGCACCTCTAGTCGTTCGCCCTCTGGCGTCTGCACCTAGTCCCCGTCCTCTCTGTCTTGGCCTCGCGAAAGTCGCCGGATGATCGCCGCCCGATCCTTCAAGGGATACAAAGAGGCATGTCGGGGGCGTTCCCCATGGGCAATGCGCTTGCCCTCAAAATAACTGTCCGCATCCCGTTCCACCTCGTCAGCAGGCTGATGCAATTGGCTTTTGATCGCCCTTAAAGACAGTCCCGACTCGAGAAGACGCTTAATCTCCAGCAAACGCTCGATGTCGTGATCAGAATAAAGCCGCTGGTTTCCTTCACTGCGCCGCGGCGTTAATAGGTGTAGGCTCTCGTAATAGCGAATCCGACGCTCGGTGAGGCCCGTACGTTCTTTGACCTCGCCAATCGGATATTCCCCGCTCCGCATGGTCTAGCTCCTCATTTATGTTCCCGAGCCACGTGTCCGCTCTAGGTTGTTCTCAGTTTACCGAACGGATTGCCCGGAGACAACCAAGCCAAAAAAACGCGCGTCCCTTTTCAGACAAGGACGCGCGTTGGGAATCCGCTCTGGCTAAAGGTCGTCTTTCTGCTCAAATGAGGCACAAAAGGTGTTGGGCAACTCTGACAGCTGTCCATCGACCATTTCCGGGGCTTGACTTGCAATCTGGATCGACTTTAAAGCGCAGTACCGATGTTCATTGTAGCGGCAATACTCCACCGTGCAATGGATGACCTGCCGGTCCATCAGTTCGCCTCGTCTACCCGACCATAGCTCCGCTCCGCCAACATCCGCTCGAGACGGGCGATCTGTTGGTGAGCTTGCCCCAATTTATACGACAGCTCCTGCATCTGCATTTGTTGACGATCCAACCGGTCATAACGGTTGCGCATTTCTTCCGTCAACACCTGCACCAAATCTTTCAGCATCATGTGCTGAGATTCCATAATATCGAACAGTTCAGAGCCCTGATGGCCCACATTGACCATAGGCTGAGGCACCATGCGCTTGATGCGCGGGGTTGCCATAGTCGGGGCACGCACGGCCATTTCCGCCAATTCTCGATATTCGGGCCGCCCTGAGGCTTCCAAGTCCTCGGTTGTCAGCACATAGGGCCGGCCAGCAACACCCCGTTTACGTGCGGCCTTTAGGCGACCAGAGCGAACATCGTCCTTCAGAGTCGATCCTAATTCCGGAGCCATTTGAATCAGTTGCGTCAACGTCACTTCCATATTTTCTCCTCCTCTAAGGTCACTCCCTCCTATTTTCCCCATCATTTGCCATTCCATTCGATGTTGATGGATTCCCCCACAAAAAAGAGAGGGACCCGAAGGTCCCCCTCGACGAACGGTGACGCTTACATCATCATGTCGCCCATGCCGCCCATGCCACCCATGCCGCCGCCAGCCGGAGCCGCATCCTTCTTCTCCGGCTTGTCAGCCACTAAGGCTTCGGTGGTCAGCAACATGCCAGCAATCGATGCCGCATTTTGCAACGTGGAACGGGTCACCTTGGCCGGGTCGACAATACCCGCCTGCACCATGTCCACCATCTTGTTGTTGGCGGCGTCATAACCAACGTTACCCTGTTCCTTCTTGACTTGCTCCACAATCACCGATCCCTCGAGGCCGGCGTTGAAGGCAATTTGGCGAACGGGCTCTTCGAGCGCGCGACGCACGATAGCGGCGCCAATCTTCTCGTCGCCTTCCAAACTCAGGCTCTCCAATTGAGGGATGGACCGCAACAAGGCGGTACCACCGCCCGGCACAATACCCTCTTCCACGGCTGCCCGGGTCGCCGACAAGGCGTCTTCAATACGGAGCTTCTTCTCCTTCAACTCCACCTCGGTGGCCGCCCCCACTTGGATGACCGCCACACCGCCCGAGAGCTTGGCTAGCCGCTCTTGAAGCTTCTCGCGGTCATAGTCAGAGGTGGTGTCTTCAATCTGCTTCTTGATCACGGAAATGCGCTTCTTGATGTCCTCGTCCTGGCCGTGTCCATCCACGATGGTGGTCTCTTCCTTGGCCACCTTGATTTGGCGGGCCTGACCGAGCATGTCCGGCGTGACATTCTCCAGTTTCAAACCGAGATCTTCGGAGATGACTTGGCCGCCAGTCAAAATAGCGATGTCCTCAAGCATGGCCTTACGCCGGTCGCCGAAGCCGGGAGCCTTGACGGCCACCGCCGTGAGCGTGCCGCGGAGCTTGTTGACCACCAAAGTCGCCAGCGCTTCGCCTTCCACGTCTTCCGCAATAATCACCAAGGGCTTGCCACGCTGCACGATTTTCTCCAAAACCGGAAGTAGGTCCTGAATGGCCGAGATTTTGCGGTCCGTAATCAGGATGTAGGGGTCACTTAATACCGCTTCCATCTTCTCGGTGTCCGTGACCATGTAAGGCGAAATGTAACCGCGGTCGAACTGCATGCCTTCCACCGTCTCCAAGGTCGTGCCGGTCGTCTTAGACTCTTCGACGGTGATGACGCCATCGGCGCCCACCTTCTCCATGGCCTCCGCAATCAAGCGGCCAATCTCCGCATCGTTGGCCGAAATCGATGCCACCTGGGTGATGGCTTCCTTACCCTCAATGGGCTTGGCAATTTTCTTGATGCCGTCCACGGCCGTGTTCACGGCAATCTCAATTCCCCGCCGAATACCCATGGGGTTCGCACCCGCCGTCACGTTCTTCAGGCCCTCGTGAATCATCGCCTGCGCCAAGACGGTGGCCGTGGTGGTCCCGTCACCCGCGACATCTTGGGTCTTGGTGGCGACTTCCTTGACCAATTGTGCACCCATGGCCTCAAACGGGTCTTCGAGCTCAATTTCGCGGGCAATAGTCACACCGTCGTTGGTGATCAAAGGCGCCCCAAATTTCTTCTCCAACACGACGTTCCGGCCCTTGGGTCCTAAAGTCACCTTCACGGCGTTGGCCAGTTTGTCGACGCCCCGCTCAAGGGCGCGGCGTGCCTCTTCTTCATATACCATTTGTTTGGCCATCCACTTTATCCTCCTTCAAACTGGAATTTCGGTTACGCGACCACCGATTGGGTCGCCAAAACGGCCACAATGTCGGACTCGCGAATTAACAGATAATCTTGATCATTGACCCGCACTTTGCGGCCAAAGTCCCCGTTAAAGAGCACGACATCGCCGACTTTTACCTCAAGTGCGGCGCGGGTGCCGTTGTCGAGCAAACGACCGCTGCCGACCGCAAGCACCTCGGCCCGCTGCAATTGGTCCTTAGCGGTGTCAGGCAGCACAATGCCCGCCACCGTCTTCTCCTCGGCGATGGGCTTGACAACCAAGTGATCGCTTAATGGACGAATGTCCACGGTTATCCCTCCCGCAATTCATGAATATCCGGCAGCCATAGCCACCTGCCGTTAGCACTCACTCGCGTTGAGTGCTAACAGATTTCCATAAGGGATAATAGCGAATCTGAAAAGACTCGTCAAATGATTTCCTTGTCAGGATATTTGCCCCAGATGGGCGATTTTACGCGATGAGTCGCCCTTCTCAAGCCCAGGAAACATTTTTTACGGTTTTTCGTGACGAGTCTCTCCGTGAAGCAATCGCACAAGATGGGGAATCACGGGTTCCACCACCGGCCAGGTTTCCTCCAGAGCCTTCGGTGATCCGGGAAAATTGATAATGAGGGTCTGACCCGCCGCCCCCGCCAATCCACGGGAAATCATCCCAAAGGGCGTATGGCGGACCGACTCCGCCCGCATCGCCTCGGCGATGCCGGGAATTTCCCGATCAATCACCCGCCGCGTAACCTCCGGCATCACGTCGCGAGGCCCGAGGCCCGTGGATCCGGTGGTGAGAATGAGGTCAACGTGGTCGCCCACCCACGTCCATAGCGTTTTTTCTAAGCGCGACGCCTCGTCGGGAAGAATCGTATAGGCGACAACCGTCCCCAAGGTTTCCGCCTTCTCCGAAAGCCAACGCCCCGAGGTGTCTTCCCGCTCGCCCCGTGCGCCAGCGTCACTGGAGGTGAGCACGGCCACGCGAATGGGGTCCTCCACGCCTAACCCTCCCCCCGTAAAAACGTACCCGAACGTCCTCCCCGTTTCTCCAGGAGCTGCACCTCACCGATGACCATGGCCCGATCCTGAGCTTTCAGCATGTCATAAAGCGTCAGCAATGCCGCGGTCACCCCGGTTAGCGCCTCCATCTCGACCCCCGTTTTTCCCACCGTCCGCACCGCCACCTCGACATGAAAGCCTCGCTCGGTGAGCGAAATATCCACTTCCACCCCACTCACAGCAAGGGGATGCGCCAGGGGAATCCACTCGGCGGTATGCTTCACCGCCATAATGGCGGCGACCCGCGCGACCGCCAGCACGTCGCCTTTGGGGGCGCGACCTTCCCCGACCAGCTGGAGCGTTTCGACGCTGCACAGTAGTACGCCGCTGGCCCGGGCCACCCGATCCGTGTCCACCTTGTCGCCTATGGATACCATATGCACATGACCGTCCCGCGTCAGATGCGGTAATTCCGCGTGATTATCTATTGCAAGGCCTCCTCTCCCACCGATGGTGCAGCGGGGACCACCTCCCGCTTTAGGGAAGCCCCCCGATAGAGCCGATAGCTATGCGGCAGCACGGCCAAAAGCGCCCCGCCATACCCGAGCCTGAGTCCGGTCAAAATTCCCTGACCATCGTGCGCGACGGCCAAGAGCGCCATCCCTGTGGCGGCTAACACCACGCCGAGACCATAGCGGAGCTTAGCCCCACCCTTTCGCCGCCCCACCAAAAGGGCCAGCCCCATCATTCCGATAAGCCAACCGGCCAGCGCCAATCCCCCGGCCCCATGAAAGAGGGGCCAAAGATGGCGCCACCCCCCAATAATCGCCCAAAGCGCTCCCGCGCCCAGAATGCCTAAGCCCCACGACCGCATGACCCCACCCCTTTTAATGACTCTTTCGCCCCCAAGAGAGAAATTCCTGCCCGTCTCATAAGCGAGGCGCCGCCATCATACCTATCGATATCTCATGGACAAGAGAGGTTAGACAGGATGACGATGCGAAAATGGTGGCAAGCCATCGGACTTTTGGCATTGGTGGCCGCCTTTATGGGTGCCACGCGGGTGATCTCTACCCCGAGGATTAAGGCGCCAACGGGTCCCACCCCAGCCATCCCGGTAAAGAAGATCATTGCTCTGACGTTCGACGATGGGCCCTCCCCGACCTATACGCCCCAGATTCTCTCACTCCTCAACCGCTATCATGCGCACGCCACATTTTTCGTCCTGGGCACGGAAGTGCGCCAATGGCCCAACATCGTCAAGGACATTGTCCGCCAAGGCTCAACCGTCGCCAATCATGGTTATGATCACGTTAACTATTATCGCGTCGGTGTCGGGGGTGTCATCAGGGACATGAATAAAACCACGGCGCTCCTGAAAAAAGAGCACATCCCGCTGTCCCCCTTCTATCGTCCCCCCTACGGAAACTCCAACAAGGCACTGGTCAATGCCCTCAGTCAAAAACATCTCACGGTCACTCTGTGGTCAATCGATACCCGTGACTGGGCCAGCCCTGGCACCTCCTTTATCACCAAAAAGGTCCTCGCCAACGCGACCTCCGGCGCCATCGTGCTCATGCATGACAGCGGCGGCAATCGCACCCAAACCGTCCAAGCGCTGGCGGCCATCCTGCCTGTCCTGGAAGCGGAAGGCTATCACTTTGTAACCTTGCCCCAATATGTCAAGGATTTGCACTTAACGTCGCCATCCAAGCTTCCGCTGCCGGGGCAACCTCAAGCGAAAGCCCCCTCTCGCACCCCTGTCCCGGGCAAGAAAATGGCGGGACCTTGGAGCTAGTCCCGCCTACCCATCTAGTACTGGTAGAAGCCACGCCCGCTTTTTCGGCCGTATAGGCCGGCATCGACCATTTTCTTTAAGAGAGGAGCGGGACGATATTTCGGATCGCCGAATCCTTGATGTAGCACCTCTAAAATGGCCAGGCAGGTGTCCAAGCCAATGAAGTCGGCCAGGGTTAAGGGGCCCATGGGATGATTCATACCCAGCTTCATCACCGTGTCGATGGCTTCTTTGTCCGCGACACCCTCGCCATACGCAAAGATGGCTTCGTTAATCATCGGCATGAGCACCCGGTTGGCCACGAAACCGGGGAAATCATGCGCTTCGACGGGCACCTTGCCCAGGGCCTCGGCGTATTGCACCACCTTTGCCACGGTCGCATCGTTCGTTAATTCGCCACGGATCACTTCCACCAAGGCCATCACGGGAACGGGGTTCATAAAGTGCATACCAATGAACTTGTCCGGACGGCGAGTCACCCGAGCCAGCCGGGTGATGCTAATCGATGAGGTGTTGCTGGCAAACAGCGTGTCGGGCCCAAAGTGCTGGTCGAGGGCCTCGAAGAGCGCGCGCTTAGAAGCCTCGTCCTCGATGATGGCTTCAATCACCAGATCCACCAGGGACACCTCCTCCAGGGAGGCGATCGGGTGAAGCCGAGAAAGAATGGCTGCTTGATCCTCCCCCCTTAACTTCCCCTTTTCCACATTCCGTTCCAACCGTCGGCGGATATTCTCCATGCCTCGGGCTAAGCCCTCAGGGAGGGCATCGTGAAGATAGACCGTGAAACCATGCGTCGCCGCCGTCTCGGCGATACCCGCTCCCATTTGGCCCGCACCGATGACTAAAAATGTTGCCACTTTTTTCCTCCTAGACTTTGACCACCGTCGCTTCACCCTGACCGCCACCACTACAAATGGCGGCCAATCCATAGCCGCCACCACGCCGCCTGAGCTCCAAAATGAGCGTCATTAAAATCCGTGCCCCTGACGCCCCAATGGGGTGCCCCAAAGCGACCGCTCCCCCGTTGACGTTCACACGCTCTTCGGAGAGTCCTAAGAGCTGCATGGACGTGAGGGTGACGGCGGCGAAGGCCTCATTTATCTCCGCCAAGGCCAGGTCATGCACCTTGAGGTTTGCCCGGGAAAGCGCCACTTCGGCCGCATAAGCGGGCACCGTATGTAAGTATTTCGGTTCCCGGGACGCCCAACCGCTGCTCACGATGGTAGCCAAGGGCTCGAGACCACGGCGCACCGCTTCCTCACGGCCCATGACCACCAAGGCAGTGGCTCCATCCGTGAGCCCTGGCGCATTGCCCGCCGTCACCGTTCCATCGTCCTGAAACGCCGGTCGGAGTCGCGCCAGTTTCTCGAGACTCGTGTCCCGCCGAGGACCGACATCCTCTTTCACCACCACGGGCTCCCCTTTTTTGGCTGCAACCGTAACCGGAACAATCTCCTCTCCAAGGCGGCCACTGTCGATGGCCTTTACGGCCCGCTGATGGCTCTGAAACGCAAAGCGATCCTGCTCTTCTCGCGAAATGTGATATTCCTTTGCCACTTCGCTGCCATAGACCCCCATATGGCACTGGCCGAAACTACACCAAAGGCCATCGCGGACCACGGAATCGATAAACGGGACATCCCCCATGCGAAGCCCATAGCGCGCTCCCTGCACCAGGTATGGGGCTTGACTCATAGACTCCATACCCCCGGCAATCGCCGTGCGGATGTCCCCCAGCCGAATGGCCATATCGGCCAGATTAACCGCCCTAAGACTCGACGCACACACTTTATTAATCGTATCCGAAGGCACCGTTTCCGGGAGCCCTGCCTTCATGGTCGCCTGCCGTGAGGGGATCTGGCCCGCCCCGGCCTGAACGACCTGACCCATATAAACGTAATCAACCTCATTTGCAGGGACCCCACTTCGCCCGAGGGCCCCTTTGATCGCAATGGCTCCCAAATCTGTCGCCGGCACATCTTTCAATACCCCGCCAAAATTCACAAAGGGCGTACGTGCCACGGCGACCACCACCGTTTCCGGCATGATGAACGCCTCCTTCGCCTGGGGTTATGCAGTCCGCCGAATGGACGCCCCCAAGGCCGTCAACTTCTGTTCCAATTGATGGTAGCCGCGATCAATGTATTCCACCCCATCGACCACCGTTTCGCCCTCCGCCTTCAAAGCCGCCAAGACCAAGGCCGCCCCACCACGAATATCCTGCGCCTCGACCGGCGCTCCCGTCAATCGCTCGACCCCACGGATGATGGCGGTCTCGCGATCGACTTTAATGTCCGCCCCCAACCGCACCAGATCATGGGTGTAGCCAAAGCGATTCTCGAATACGGTTTCCTGCACAACCCCGACCCCATCCGCCACCGCCAACGCCGCCACCATTTGAGGATGCAAGTCCGTCGGAAATCCGGGATGGGGCAAGGTCTCGATGTCCACGGCGCGAAGCCGCGCGGGGCTGACGACGCGTATCCAGTCCATGTCCTCTTCAATTTGTGCGCCCGCTTGATTCAACTTCAACAGCACGGTCCGTAAGTGCTCCGGGATCACATTAGCGACCGTGACCACCCCGCCGGTAATGGCGCCCGCGAGAAGATATGTGCCCGCTTCCAGACGATCGGGAATGATTTCGTGGCGCGTCCCATGAAGGGCGCTGACGCCCTCGACTCGCACCAAGTTCGTTCCCGCCCCCCGGACCTTCGCCCCCATCGCGTTCAAAAAATTCGCCACATCCACAATCTCCGGCTCCATGGCCGCATTCTCCAAGACTGTGGTCCCCTCCGCGAGACTGCCGGCAATCATAAGATTTAAAGTGGTTCCAAATGATGCCCGTTCAATATAGACGCGACTACCACGAAGGCGCCCGGGTACGGTTCCTTGAATGGAGCCGTGCTCGAGCCACATCGTCGCCCCGAGCGCCTGAAAGCCTTGAATGTGAAAATTCACTGGGCGTGATCCAATTTGGCATCCCCCAGGGAAGGCGACGTCGGCCTGTCCTAAACGTGCCAGCAAAAGCCCGACCAAGTATGTCGACCCGCGGAGTTTTTTGGCCAGGTCATAGCGGGCTTGATGGGTATTCAGGCCCTTGGCCTCGATGCTTAAGCGATCGGGGGCGAGCCATTCCACCAACACGCCGAGATCCCGTAAAATTTGACATAAGTCCAGAATGTCCGTATAACGGGGCACATTTTCGAGAATAGTGACCCCTTCGGCGGCCAGGGCGGCCGCCACAATAATTGGCAGGGCACTATTTTTCGACCCAATCACCGCCACATCGCCGGCGAGACTTTTCCCGCCTTCAATGACCAACTGCGCCACAAATCTCGTCCTTTCCGCTTAGAGGCTGTAGTTGGGCGCTTCCTTGGTAATTTGCACATCGTGCGGGTGGCTTTCCGTCAGTCCGGCTCCTGTAATGCGGACGAAACGCGCCCGATCACGCAACTCGGCCAGATTGGCCGCACCACAGTAGCCCATCCCGGCTCGAATGCCGCCAATCAGTTGGTATACCGTGTCAGCCAAGGAACCGCGGTAGGGTAC
>DAHWKG010000244.1:0-5971 GCA_027343765.1 Sulfobacillus sp. | reverse complement strand
ACAAACGGCGCTTACTCACTGTCCGCCCACGGGTTGGATTTTCGTGAATGTGCATCCTGCGTCCATTGACGCGCAGTCATGGCCATCTATTGCCGATAGTCCTATTGCGTCACGAGTGATTTGGGAATTACCGGAAGCCGCCGGGTGGGTTCCGCATCAGGTACCATCCGATTGGCAAGTCGCGCTCGATGACGTTGGCAGTGGCTATGGCGAACTTCTGCGATTAGCTCGCGTGCCGTGGCGCTATCTTAAACTCGACCGGTCATTGGTGTCGGAAATACCGCACGATCTGGTGGTGCGCGCCTTAGTGCATGATCTGGTGCAAATGGCCCGAGATCGTGGCGGTTACGTCATCGGCGAAGGCGTCGAACAACAACGCGAAGCCGATGGGTTAGCCGCTTTGGGCGTCACCTATGGTCAAGGTTTTCTGTGGGGTCGGCCAGAATTATTACAAGACCGGGCCGATGTCCCCTAGAGAAAGTTGATCCTTGTACTGGCCTGAGAGACTGGAGGGATACTCCAGTCGATTCTCCGCCGGGCCAAAAAAGCAGGCTGGACTCCGCTCGTTAAGCCGCTCTTTGCCTCTCTCGATCGGCTGGACTTGATGGCATTGGCCGCACCGGATCTCGAAGCCTTTATTACGCTGTCGGAGGCTAAACTTGATGCGGCCAAAGCACAATTAGAGGCGCTGGCACGACAAGGCCGCTAACGATTACGTTTCATCCACTTCGAACCCCCGGCTCACGCGAGCTCGGGGGTTTTTTGTGTAGTGGACGACAACATGCGAACAAGGAGGCTCTCCCATGTCGATACCACAGCAGCGTCTTCGGGCGGTCGGACTTGGCATTTTGCTCTGGAGCCTCTGGCTGGCTTGGTGGGGTCATGTCGGTCATCCCCTGAATGTCGATGTGCCCGAAACAATGCATCTCGGGCAGTGGATCCTGCACCATGGCCGTTTTCCGAAACAGCTTCGGTGGGTGTGGGGTCACCAGGGGCCATGGAGGGCCGTGGGATGGGAAGTGGGTTCAGCATTGCTCTTTGCCGGTACGGTACAGGTAGCAGGGGTGGGGGGACTGATCGCCCTGTGGGCCGGGGTGTTGACGGTGACCCTCGGGTTGTCGGCCTCGGCCATCGGTGCATTAGGCCGAGCGCCGCGATGGTACGTGCTAGGACTCGGTGGGGCGGCGATCAGTCTCTACGCACCCATTTGGGCCGCCATGTGGATGTTGCCCGGTGCGGCGTTCGTGCTTTGGGATGCCAGCCATTTGGTCCAACGGCAAGGCCGAGATCGTTGGACACATCGGGCCCTGTATGCCGGCGTCCTGATCGGGTGGGCGTGGCTGTCTCCTTCGGTGTTGTGGGCCATCCCTGTTTTGGTGGGATTAGGGGTCCTCTGGCCTCTGCAAAAGGGTCCTCGACCCTGGAAAAGCTTAGGGGTCCGCCTCGCGTTCGTAGGTCTGGCGGTAGCCACCCTCCCCGATCCCGCGTCGTGGATGGCCGCCGTCTGGCGTTACGTGTCGGGTGCAGTTCAGCCAGCGGTTCTCTGGCCATCAGTCACGGCGCAACTCCGGCCGTGGCCATTGGGTGCATTGCCCGAATGGTTGGCGGCGGGCGGGATGATCGGGATACTCTACGGCCTCTGGCGTGGTCGACGCGTACCGCTCTGGTGGGGCGGATTGCTGGCTGGGCCGGCGCTCCTGATTTGGCACGCCCTCTATTATACGCCCTTGGCCTTGTGGGCTCTCACGACGGGCCTCGCCAGCCAATCCGGCCGAGATCTCTCATCGGCTTCCGGGTTCCACGCGCCTCGCCTATGGGTGGCCGGGCTAGCGTTGACGGTCGCGGTGGGTGGATCGGCGTGGGGCAGTGCATCCCTGACCTGGGCCGCCTCGTACCCGGAGTTCGCCTGGTATCAGCAGGTCACCAAGCATTTGCCGACCGGACACGTCTGGGTCCCGTTGACACAAGGCGGGGTGTTTACCTTGGCAACGGAGCGCCCGGCATGGCTCGATAACCGGATGCAGGTGTGGGATGCGAATCGGCGTGCCTACAACCGCGATGCCGCACGTGCGACCGGACAATTGCCGGTCAAGGCATGGCTGGTCACCCATCACGTCGTGGCGGTCTTGTGGCCGATAAACCCAGCACTCGATACTCGCCTGCAACAAGCGGGATGGCAAGTGACAGGTCACGGGCCGGGTTCCTATCAATGCTGGCAACCGATTAACCAAGGAGGTGGGGCGCATGGCCCTTGCTGAACGAGAACTCCAGGCATCATTGCAGATGGACTCGCGCGATCAAGCCGACTGGTCCTTAGTGTCACGGGTGCAAATCGGCGAGGATGACGCATTCGCCGATTTACTGACTCGATGGCGGCATTGGATTCGTCATCTGGCGTGGCAATGGAATGGGCTGCCCGGAGTGGAAGAAGACGACGTCGCCCAAACAGCAGCGGTGGCACTCTGGGAAGCGGCACGCCGCTTCCAGCCCCAGACAGGCGTGCCGTTTCGCGCTTTTGCCCGGCGGGTCATGGAACGGCGTGTGACCGATTTTGCCAAGTCGATCTATCGCGTTAAGCACAAAATGTTACACGACGCCATTTCGCCGGATCCGTTCCAGATCAGTGACGATCCGGGGGCGATGGATGTGACGTACGATCCCCAACGGATTCTCGCGGAACGTGAATCCTATTCGGAGCGATTTGATGCGCTGGTACAACGTTTGTCCCGGCGTGAACGTCAAGTACTCTGGTGCTTACTCCAAGGAATGGCTCCCGCTGAAGGTCATAAGCGTTTGGGAATGTCCTACAAGACGTATGACAACGCGCGCCAACGGGTGCATGACAAAGCGCTCTTGGTGTGGCCGGATGCTGCAAAACGGAATCGACCGCGACGCCACGGTTAGGGTCTCTAAATTTTGGTTAGGAGGACTGATGTTATGTTTACACGCAAATCTTCCCCGGCTAAAGCGTCTACCAAATTACCTGCTGGGACCCAACGGCTCGCCGTCGAGGCCCTGGTGGACGTGTCCGCTATTGAAGGCGATGTTGTCAAACGCAAGGATGGCACCTATGCGGCGTTACTTGAAGTCGAAGGAGAAGCCTTTACGCTCCTCACGATGGATGAACAAGACTTGCGCATTGAGGCTTACGGGCGCGTATTGACGGGCCTTCGCGATGGGCGTCGAATTCAAGTAACCCGCTTGGTGGAACCGACCAACTTATCCCCTTTGCAAGACTATTTTACAGAAGCCACGACGCGCGCTGGGGCCGAATCGGCTCTCGGGCAATTAGCGGGCGCGTGGAATGGGGTCGCTGATCGGTTATCGGAAACGTTGCTCAGCCATGTCACGATCATCACGGTGACCGGCAAGACAGCGGACGATTGCCGCGAACAAGCGGCCGAAATGCTGACCCTGCTGTCGGATAATGGATTTGCGGCCAAACAGTGCGATGCCGAGCGACTCGGCGTGATTCTCCAAACAGCTTACGGGAGTAACCCGGTCCCCTTGGAGACCGTTTTAGGCGGCTGGACGCACGAGGTACGCGCGCATTTCGATGCCTCGGAGCGCGCTGACAAGGCGCACCTTCCCGACGTGCCCAAAGGAAAGAATAAGCGGGGTCGACGCGAGGGGGACACTACGGAATCTGGTCTTCGACACGCCATGCCGACGTTACGGGATGTCTTAGAGCCCGCCGTGGTGCTGGAAAAGCCTGGCCACCTCGATCTCGGCGGCGTGTTTGTCGCGACTTTAGTCGCGCGCACCTGGCCGGAACAAGCCCACAGCGGTTGGTTGGAATGGTTGTACACGTTTGAAGAGCCCGGGGTCCGGCGCCGTGTTAGTTTTCACATTGAATCCTTGATGTCGTCTCGGGTGATGGCGGACCTGCGGCGTCGCCAAGTGCAGCTGGATGCGGAGACACGTTGGTCCCACAAGCGGGGTTTGCGAGAAGACCTCGACATCGAGCTTGGGAGTGAGGCCATCGAGTTCTTGCGTCAGGAAATTGGGCGAGGACGCCAACGCATGTTCCTCACCACGCTCATGGTAACGGTGATGGCGGATCGTCTGGATCGTTTGCAAGAATCCGTCACGCGGCTCATGCAAAAAGCGGCGGGGTATCAAGTCAAACTCTTCCCCTTGTATCTCGAAGAAAGTCATGGGTTTCGGGCGACGATGCCTCTCGGGACGCGACCACCCTTGCGCAATCTCCCGACTCGCGGGATTCCTACGGTAGCCATGGCGACCACATTTCCATTTAGTGCCGGCGAGGTCTTAGATCCCGTCGGAGACGTCTGGGGAGAGAATGAGTCCACCGGAAATTTGGTCGTGCTCGACCCCCATCGATTCCAGGCGAAGCACATGGTCGTCGTAGCTAAAACTCGATCGGGTAAGTCAGCCGCCATGAAGGTGTTGGCGACCCAAGCGCTCTTCCGGCCCGACGAACAGGTCATCGTCATTGATCCGTCACCGCCTATTGACTATGAACGCTGGACGCGATGGCTGGGAGGCACATACGCCCAATTTGGCCCCGGATCCGCTGACGGCATCAACCCGCTCGAAATCATGATGCCCGCCTCCATGGATCGGATCGATGATTCGATGCGCTCCCCCATTCGCGCCAAGATCGCCTTTGCAGCGGAGCTCTTAGGTCTCATGGCCTCCCAAGATGGGTTGTCGCCCGAAGAACAGGCGGCGGCTGAAGAGGTGCTCACGCAATGCTTTGCGAACGCAGGCATGCCCGTCAGTCCGGTGGGATCCGGCATGGCGGAATGGGCCACGGTGCGCGATCCCGGCGGGTCATCCCTGATTCCGCAAGCGAAGGCGGCCCCGACGTTGACCGAGGTGTGGGAAGCGCTCAGCCGTGAGCCTTCGCTCACCTCCCTGGCGTTACGGATTAAACCATTTGTCACCGGGATGTTCAATATGTTTGCGGGCTCTACGACGGTCGATATGACCAAGCAATTGGTCGTCTTCAACGTCCACAACTTGATCCAAGGCTCTTCGGGGAAGCAACATCAAGCGGTGGCTTATGCCATGATTTCGGAGTACATCCGCTGGAGGCTGGCCCAATCCCGGCGGCGCACGTTCGTGATTGTGGATGAAGGTCATGTGATGTTCCAACGGGAGGACACCGCTAAGTTTGTTTCACAGCTCTTCCGGATGGCGGGCAAACAGGGTGGGCGGGTTGCGCTCTTAACACAAGGGATCGTGGATATTATGGGCGACCCGGCCACCGGCCTTAAAGTGCCTGGCCTGGCGGATGCGCGCTATTGTATGGAGAACGCGGGATTTAAGCTTCTGATGCGTAATGACAGTGATGCGGATATCGATCTTATCATGCGCACCTTGGGCATGACACCCTCCGAAGGGCGCGCCATGAAGGACGCCAAGCACGGTCAAGGGATTCTCATCATTGGGGATCCGTCCACCGGTACGCGGCGGGCGTATCTCAAGATGTATATTCCGCCGCTTCTCTATCCGTGGATCACCACCAAGCCGGAAGAGGTGGAGTATTTTCGACAGCAGGGCGTGTTCCGCGCCATTGAATCGCCTGACACCGACAAGTCATGGGCGGACATGCCTTTAGTGACGGTAGGCGGTGCATGAAATAAACGCCGTATGGATCGCTGAATGCTGACCCATACGGCTTCAAAGAAAGGAGGTGACGCACTAAGCTCCGGCGAATGTTTGCTGGGAGACCCACACGGTTTACCGGCCGATCCCTCGCGGATCGGACCGCGAAAAGGAGGCTTGTGCTGGATGGAGATTGACATTGCAACGGAATTGAAGAAAGATCGCGTCCCGTTTGTCATCGCGTGGGAGCCGATTGTGCAGCCCACGCCACACAACCACCCCGATGTCGCCACCAAGATTGTGGCCGGGCAGATTCATCTGATTCCCAAGTCCGGTGCCGATTCCGACCAATGGTGGCACACGGTCATGGCCAGCGATCAGGGCGAACGGATTCAAA
>DAHWKG010000242.1:0-17127 GCA_027343765.1 Sulfobacillus sp. | reverse complement strand
CGTGGATGACCCCCGGAAATCCCCGAAGGGGGACGACCGGCCAATGGCCCTAAGAAGCGGTGGCATAATGAAACAGGAAGGTGGCTCCGTTTGATCAATTGACTAACGATGATCAGACTTGGATAAGTCCATCAGAACGGTTCTAGGATCGGTCAACAGATCAGTAGTCGAAAGGAGGTTGGGCTGTGGCGTTGGGAACGCTGGTCGACCGCGATTGGCGCCGGGTCACTTAACAGATCTGCCTTCGTGGCGAGGCGGGACTGTGCGGCTTCGAGCTACCGTAGCTGGCTGAGCTCTTGCAGCATCACGCCCAATTGGGTCATGCGATACTCGAAACTCAGGTGATAATGCCAGCGAATGGGGCGTTGCCGTATTTGGCGGTTACGGTCAAGAACCGATTGCTTTCAGAGGATGAAAACTAGCTCAAGCGCCGTGATCAGCGGACCGAACCCAATTGCACGATGGCCGAACTATTAACCGGCCGGAAACGATCGCACGCCGATTGGAAGGAGCCGGTGAAGGAGCGGGAAGCTCTTGACGAGGCGGTCACAGCTTTGTACTTCAGTGATTCGTCCAAATTTTCCGGGACGCTTTGGTCGATTATTCGGGGGTTATTGAATTTGGACATGGAAGAGGTCGATGCGTTTGAGCCATCCGTTTGGGCTCAGACCATGAATCCCGAGTGGGCGGCATAACTCCACGTCACGGTGGACGCGTCTGGCCTTTGTATCAGGATCCTTTTCGTGAGGCATACTGTCTTGTGTCGGCAATGACGGTACTTGCGGAAATCACGGAAAGGAGCCATAATGCAGGAAAGAAGGAGGGCGATTGTGATGCTGACCTTAAGCCGTGATGAGATTCGTCGAATAGCTCCGGAAGTCGAGCAGATTCCGAAGAGCTTGCCGCAGGTCCGACAATTGATGGCGCGCTTAATGGCGTCATTGTCGGCTCCTGAGGATTCGATGGTGTCCATCGACGTGCGTGAGCCGGATGCCCCCTGGATGACGACCGCGGACGTCGCAGCGCTCTATCGCGTTTCCGAGCGCACGGTGCGACTATGGTGTGAAAAAGGGTATCTCCAAGCTCAACAGATGCCGGGCCCACGGGGGATGTGGCGCATTCGCGGGGATCAATTCCCGGCGGACCTGACCGCCACGAATCGTCTCTTAACCACCGTGCACGATATCAACCAGCGGTTTTCGGAACCGCCGCCCGATGATTATGAGCGGTAAGCTTCGTGTGGTGTTGGACACGACCGTCTTTTGCGGGGCGTTGGTCAATCATGATGGCGGGAATATGCAGTGCCTGCTTCTGGCCAACGGCCCGTTTTTTGGTCCTGTGATTGCGCAGACGGTGCTCGCCGAGTTTGTCCATGTGGCGACCGTGCGCGGTGTCGGATCGGGTCGGAGCCGCCGAATCTATACGTATGACGACATCCAGCGATTTCTGGAGAGTTTGGCACCGTTACTCGAACGAGCGGTACCCGTTGGTTTACGCGATATTTTGCCTCACATAATGCGCTGGCCCTACCTCCCTCTTTCTCAAGCCCTCCAAAACGTTGCCGCCGCCTGGCCTATCGGAAAGGCCGCCACGTTCAATCCCTCGGTCTCGGTGTCAACGATTGATTTCAAAGACGCGCATGTCATGCTGGCGGCCGTCGAGCATCGCGCGGATCTCATTGTGACCAGCAACATAAAAGACTTCCAGTTTCCCGGCTCTCTGTGGCAGGTGGAAACTCCCCTGAAGTTCTTGCAGCGCTGGATTATCGACACGAACTAATCGAAACCACTCGCGCATTTGCCCCACCCCCAAGCGGGGCTAGGGTTGGTGGTGCGCTTTCTCCTCGGTTTAAATGCCGAGGTTTTCGCGCCGTGAGGTCGGATGAATCCGGAATGGGAGGCATAGCGATGCCGATTCGTCATAACAAAACGACCCACCGCTGGGTCATCGAAACGGCCCGCTGGGCCACGGCGGGGCAGTCGCTCCCGCAAGCGGCTCTACGGCTCGTATTGTGTTGTCTTCCAGTGCCCGAGCGCTGGCGTGCGGTGCGGGGTCACCTCAAAATTGTTGCCGTTCAGTCACCTAACGAGTAGGTAACTTATCACCTATGGCGCGGGGGGCTGTCCCAAAAACTCAATAGGTTAACGAGCTAAATTACCAGCAAAAATCGGCGCCGAATCAACAAATCCGCCTTTTTTGGTACGATCTTCTTATCAAGAAGATGGACGCGAAAGGCGGGTTTTAGGTTGGGGGACCAAACAGAGCAATTGGTGATAACAGGATTGCCGGAGCCCCAAGTAACATCGCCCGATCGGCCTCGGAATTCGCGCCAGTTTCGGCCGTACCGTCAAAATCAATTGTTTTTGCCCATGGACTTTTCTGATATGATTCCGACCCATCATGTGGTCCGCGTCGTCAACGACCGGTGGATCAACTGAGCGATGCGGTCTACCCGGGCGGGGGCGTCCGCCCTATCACCCTAAGCTCATGGCCAAGATTTTAGTCTATGCGTACACGCAACGCTTGTACTCCTCTCGCCAGATTGCCAAAGCCGCGCGCGAGCAGATTCCCGTTCTGTGGTTAACCGGCCGCCAAACCCCAGATTTTCGGACCATCAACCGCTTTCGCGGCGAGCGGATGAAGACCATTGGAAGTTGCGTCAGGAGAGCCTGCCCCGTCTTGAGAAATTTGAGCAGCAACAGGCGATCTGCGGGGATCGCAATAGCTTCAGTAAGACGGATCCCGATGCCACTTTTATGCGCATGAAAGACGACCATCTCAACAACGGGCAGCTCAAGCCGGCCTACAATATCCAAATCGGCACCGAAAATCCATGCATTGTCGGCTACCGTGTGCATCAACGTCCCGGGGATACCCTCTGCTTCGCACTTGGAGCATGTCCAGCAGCAACTGGGGCGGCTTCCCGACGCCATCGTGGCGGATGCGGGCTACGGCAGCGAAGAAAATTATGCCTATCTTGAGCA
The DNA here is from genome assembly GCA_027343765.1 of Sulfobacillus sp. Taxonomy (GTDB): domain Bacteria; phylum Bacillota; class Sulfobacillia; order Sulfobacillales; family Sulfobacillaceae; genus Sulfobacillus_B. The sequence continues at coordinate 14,143 of DAHWKG010000242.1, read as the reverse complement.
GCACCGCCGCACGGCGGTGGTCAAATTCAATACCTATCGCCTCGAGAAAACCCGGAAGTGGCGATCGCAAATCAAGCGCGTCGAGAATTGGACGTACGACGAGACCGTGGACGCGTGGATTTGTGCCGCCGACAAACGACTCCGGTTTATCCGCGAGAAGCAGGAAGTCACTGGGAGTGGCTATATCGTCCAGCTCCGGGAAGTATCAGGCTCAGGATTGTCCGACCTGTGCGTTACGCGACCGCCGTACTACAGCGACGGTTCGATCCATCAGCGTGAGCCCGAGACTCCTGCGGTACAAGCAGAAAGTCCGCGACCAATTGGCCAGTGACGCGGGGGCGGCGCTTATGAAACGCCGGGGCATCGAAGTGGAAAGCGTGTTCGGACAGATTAAAGAAAACCGCCGGTTCCGGCGTTTCCTGTTACGCGGGTTAGACAAAGTGAAAACCGAATGGGGACTCCTCAGTATCGCGCATAACCTCCTGAAGCAGAATGCCCTCCAAGGATAATCCGAGGAGGCATTCTTGCCCTTCGCGTTTGTGCCTCCGCCGGCTGGCTGCAAAAGAAGGCTGCCCCTTTTGGGACAGCCCCGGTTTCTTTCTTATTCCATTAAGGGAGGAATTTCCATGAGCCATTTTGTCACGCTGGTACTCGTGCCGAAGGATTCGCCGGACGTCAAGGGAACGGTCGAATCTCTACTGGCCCCGTACGACGAAGAAATTGCCGTTGCTCCGTACGAAACCGACTGCTGGTGCATTGGTGGGAGTGCCCGTCGAGCCGGGACGGACGTGGCCGATCGCGAGGTTGCACCCCTGGACGAGTTAATTTGCGGAGGCGTACCATAGCGCGGGGTTTCTTGGGGCGGCTGCGTATTTTGTGAAACTCCTAAGATAACCGTGATTAAAAGCGGTAGCCTTTCCCGAAGCGGTTGGGCCCAATGGGCCTTGGCGATCTCGTAAAGAAGGTGACACGGGACACGGCGCCGCGCACAGACCCTCTTCGCTTTCGCTCGCCGGGTGGTCTTCACGCATTGGCATCTTTGGGGTCAAAGCGGTCGAATACGGAGGACGACGTTTCGCTAAGACCTAATCGGGGAGGCATCGGGAGGATCTGTCTGGATCTGGGAGGATTCTGGAGGCTCAGGTTAGTCAGAGGCTCTCACGCGATCTCTTCCCGTGATCTCATGGTTGAGCTTCGCCGTGGCTTTTGGAAGAATAGTGCCGCAAGTGGATTCGCCCATACAAGTCGGTCAATTCTAAGGAGGTGGGGAAAGTTCGCCCACAGAAGAATTTGAGCTTCCTTGAGAGGACCAGAGGGATGGCGTTAACCTATCGACCAATGTCCACCGAAGATGGTCCGCGGATATTTGACCTCGTGCGGACATCAGGTACATTGGATCTGAATTCCCGCTATACCTATCTTCTCTGGGGAAAGTACTTCGGTACAACGTCGCTGGTCGTGGAGGCATCAGAAGAGCTTATCGGCTGTGTTGTTGGTTTTCGACCTCCTGAGTGTGACGATACGCTGTTCGTTTGGCAAGTGGCCGTTCACCCTGACTATCGGGGCCAAGGTCTCGCAAAAACACTCATCTGCCGTTTGCTGGAGAGCTCCGGGGTGACCCATCTTGAGGCCACTGTGACTCCCGGAAATAGGGCCTCAGACGCATTATTCCGGGCCATCGCCCGCCGTTATGGGGCGGATTGCGAGGTTAACTTGTGCTTCGCTCGAGCCCTCTTTGGTGAGGGCGATCACGAGCCGGAATACCGCTATCGCATCGGTCCGCTCCGCGAGCGGGACCACCACGCATCCTAACTCACGACCGCATTTTTATGCTGTGCAAAGGGGGAGAACGTGTGTTCGACGATTACGGTAGTATGACCTATGCACCACTGGAGATTTTCGAAGAACGCGAGTCCGAGGTTCGAAGCTATATACGCAACTTCCCGACGATGTTTTCCCGAGCCCAGGGATCCCGAATGTGGGATATTCGCGGCCGCGAATACATCGACTTTTTTTCCGGCGCTGGCGCCCTCAACTACGGCCACAACAATCCCAAACTTAAAGCTCCGCTGTTACAGTACTTGGAAAACGATGGAATCACCCATAGTCTCGACATGGCCACCGAAGCGAAGGCCCAATTTCTAGAGAAGTTTCAGCGGGTGATTCTGGAAGCGCGCGACCTTCCCTATAAGGTCATGTTCCCGGGGCCGACTGGGACCAATGCGGTGGAAAGCGCCTTGAAACTGGCCCGCAAGGTAACCGGCCGGCAAACGGTGATGGCGTTCACGAACGCGTTTCACGGAATGACCCTGGGGTCTCTTGCAGTCACCGGCAATCGGTTTAAGCGGCGCGGAGCGGGCGTTCCGCTAGATTATACGGTCACCATGCCCTACGACCAGTTTTTTGGAGAAGCGGTGGACTCGGCAGCCTATTTGGAACAACTGTTGGAAGAAGGGGGGAGTGGTGTCTCCCGGCCGGCTGCAATCATTCTCGAAACGGTGCAAGGCGAGGGTGGCGTGCATGTGGCGAGTATCCCTTGGCTTCGAAAGATCGGGAATCTTTGCAAACGGATGGGAATCCTTCTCATTGTGGACGAGGTGCAGGTCGGCTGCGGCCGGACTGGGTCGTTCTTTAGCTTCGAGGAGGCAGGGCTAGTACCTGACATTGTTTGTCTCTCCAAGTCCATTAGTGGCTACGGGCTAGCCATGGCATTGACGTTGATGAAGCCGGAAATCGACGTGTTCGAGCCCGGCGAGCACAACGGTACGTTCCGCGGTCAAAACCCGGCGTTCGTCACGGCTACCGCTGCGCTGGAATATTGGGAGACATCGGAGTTGGAAAACGCCGTCCATCAAAAGGCCGCACTTACGCGAGGGCGGCTGGAACAGATCGCCTCCACTTATCCGTCCCTCAACTTGGAGGTGCGGGGCCGGGGCATGATTCAGGGATTGCTCTCATCGACATCGTCTTCGCTTGCGGGAAAGATTGCACGAGACGCCTTCGCGCGCGGGCTCATTGTGGAGACCTCGGGTCCTGAGGATGAGGTCTTAAAGCTATTGCCGGCTTTGACCATCGATGAGGAGGCGTTACATCGGGGATTGGATATTTTGGAGGATAGCGTCCGTCACGTGAGCAGTCATTAAGGAGGGTTTGCCGTGATCGTACGACAGTTACGTGACATTCAGGGAACAGACAGAGACGTGCAGGCGGACACATGGGCCAGTCGCCGGCTTATCTTGCACGATGATGGGGTGGGGTTTTCCGTCCATGACACCATTATGAAGGCGGGGACGGAAACCACCATGTGGTACAAGAATCACATCGAGGCGGTCTACTGCATCGAGGGCCAGGGGACGCTGGAGGATTTGGCCACCGGCGAGATTCATGCCCTAGCTCCCGGAACTCTCTATCTCTTGAATAATCACGACCGCCATGTGGTACGGCCTGCCACCGATATCCGTATGGTGTGCGTCTTCAACCCGGCCTGCACCGGCCGGGAAGTGCACGATGAAGAAGGCACCTATCCACTCTTGGCGAAGTAACAAGGAAAGGGGAAGTTCCGATGGCGTTAACCACCATGATTGACGACTATCCATCCCGTATGAATGACCAGCCAGCCGTTACCCCGCGAAAGGACCCGGTATGGCACCAAACCGGCTCTTCGGCTGATGGCCCATTGTCGGTCGAGCAACTCACCCGCTACGACCAAGAGGGGTATCTGCTATTAGAGAAGGTCTTTACCTCCGAAGAGGTTGACGGATTTCTTTCTGAGTTAACCCGCTTATGGGAGGCGAATCAGACGTCCTCTAACCCAGAGGTTATTCGGGAACCGGGTAGCGACGCGATTCGCTCCATATTCCGGGTTCATGAAACGAACCGTCTATTCAACCGCTTGTCACTCGATGCGCGTCTCTTCGGAGCGGCCCAGCAGGTGCTTGGGAGCGACGTCTATGTGCATCAATCGCGCATTAACTTGAAGCCGGGATTCACCGGGAAGGAATTCTACTGGCACTCTGACTTTGAGACCTGGCACGTTGAGGATGGCATGCCTCGCATGCGGGCGTTGAGCTTCTCGGTATTGCTCGACGACAATTTACCCTTTAATGGGTCACTGATGGTCATGCCGGGGTCGCATCGGGAATATGTGTCGACCGTCGGGCGCACACCGAAGGATCACTATAAAGAGTCGCTCCGTCGCCAACAGTATGGGGTGCCTGATGAGGAGAGCTTGACCCAGCTCTATCAACGCTATGGTCTCGCCATGCCCACAGGACCTGCTGGATCGGTATTAATGTTCGATTGTAATCTCATGCACGGCTCTGCAAGCAACATCACGCCGCTGTCCCGAAGAAACGTCTTCATCGTTTTCAATAGTGTGCAAAACGCTCTGGTCGCACCATTCTCCGGTGAGGCTCCGCGTCCCTCGTTTGTCGCGGCGCGTGATCCAAAATTGGTTCGATGGTAGCGAGGAGGGAGCAACATGACCGTCCAGGTCTTGAAATTCGGGGGCACGTCACTTCGGACTCTTGAGTCGCGACGACAAGCCGTAGGGCATGTGCAGGATGCATTGGCAGCATCATCTCGAGTCGTGGTGGTGGTCTCCGCTATGGGGCGTCACGGGGACCCTTATGCGACCGACACCTTACTCCAACAGATTGGCGGAGGTAGTGAGGTTCATGATCGCGACCGGGATCTGTTGATGGCCTGTGGCGAGACGATTTCGGCCGTGGTGTTTGCCCACCAGCTCAGTCTTCAGGGTATTTCCGCCAAGCCGATGACCGGTGGGCAGGCGGGTATCGAGACGGACGCGAGTCATGGCCGGGCCCGGATTGTCCGGATCCATCCGGAGGCCATTACCGATTGCTGGGACCAGGGCCTGGTGCCAGTGGTGGCTGGATTTCAAGGGGGGGCGCACGGCAGAGAAGTCACCACATTGGGCCGCGGGGGCAGTGATACCAGTGCGGCTGCCCTGGGCGTGGCATTAAAGGCCGACGCCGTCGACATTTTTACGGATGTGGACGGGGTGATGACGGCTGATCCGCGTCTCGTGCCTGAAGCCCGCCCAATTCCCGCTCTGAGATACCAAGATATGTACCAATTGGCTAGTCTTGGCGCGAAGGTGGTTCACCCGCGAGCCGTTGAGATGGCCATGCCGGAGAACATTCCCATCCGCGTGCGAAAGACGGGCTCGACGCACCCCGGCACAGTCATCGGCCGTGCGGTGGGGGAACTCGAAGAAGATCGACTCATGCCCCGTGTGATCGGCGTGACCCAACGGGAACAGGTGTGTCGATTGACGATAAAAGACACCGGTCGATCGCTTGCCGAAGTGTTTGGGGGCTTGGCCCGACCAGGGTTGGAAATGGACTGGATTGTCTCCGGCGATGGTTTTGTTTCACTGGTGGCATCGGGGCCTCATGCCGAGACGGCCATTCAATTGTTAGATGCCAACCAGATGTCGGTAGAGGTGGAAGAAGGCTTCTCGTCCGTGGCGGTGGTGGGTCGGGGCGCGGACCAAACGGGGGTTCTAGCCCAGGCGGTAGACGCCCTCGAGCAGCAATCCATCGAAATTATACAGTCCGGCCATTTAGCCCAGGGACTCGGAGTGTTGGTGGAGGAGGCCCGCATGGGAGAGGCGGTGCGCACGCTTCATCGAGCCTTTGCGCTGGGTGATCGAGCCACCACCAAAACCCTCATGAGTTAACGTCTTTGCCCAGTGGGGCCGGCATTTTCCTGCCGGCCCTTTTGCTGTTCTCTCCCGCTTTTGCTTTAAGACAATTTCGGGTATCATACCGGCCAACGAAGGCGGGGTGGTCGTATGTCCGGGATCGGACAACCGGTGGGAAAGGACTTTTGGGAGCAGGATACCGAAACCCTCGCTCGGGCGCTACTGAATCTGATTGTGGTACGGGAGACATCCGACGGGGTGATGGCCGGTCGGATTGTCGAATGCGAGATGTATCAGGGGCCATTCGATCGAGGGGCGCACAGTTACGGTGGGGTGCCGACCAAGCGTACCCAAGTGATGTTTGGTCCTCCGGGGCACGCCTACGTCTATCTCATATACGGCATGTATGAGTGCCTTAATGTGGTCACGGCTCCCGAGGGCGTCCCGCACGCTATCTTGCTACGGGCGTTGGAACCGCTTCATGGGATTGAGCTTATGCGCGCTCACGTGCCGGCGACCAAGCGACCCACTCCGGACGAACGGCTCGCTTCCGGACCCGGGAAACTTTGCCGCGCACTTCAAATTACCCGGCGGTTGTATGGCCACCCGTTAGACTCGCCGCCCCTCTATCTCGCCCATCCAAGCCACCCTTGGCCACCGTATGAGCGTGCTGTTGGCCCGCGTATCAACATTGATTACGCCGGTGAAGCGAGCCAATACCCCTGGCGTTTTTGGATTCATGGACACCCCTCGGTATCCGCGAAGGGAGGTCAATACCGAAGGCTCGAGCGGGTGTCGGACCCCCACTAATTCTGGGAACAGGCGAATGAATGTCACGGCACGCCCCGTAATGCCGTGGGGCATCTGCTACAATGACGGTAATATTACGTTTTGGAGGAGAGACGATGAAGACGGTGCACGCGGTATGCCCGCATGATTGTTATGACACGTGTGGGCTCACGGTAACCGTGGACCAAGACCGCATCGTCCGCATCGCAGGTGATGCCGCCCATCCCATTACCCAAGGTTTTTTGTGCTTCAAGGTAAACCGATATCAGGACCGGTTGTACCACCCCGATCGCATCCGCTACCCCCTTCGACGGATCGGACCCAAAGGATCAGGAAAATTTGAGCGGCTGTCTTGGGACCAGGCACTAGCCGAGGTAGCGTCGGCGCTCGGCACTATCGTTGATGAGTACGGTGGGGAAGCAGTGCTTCCGTACAGCTTTTCGGGCAACATGGGTGTATTGAGCGAAGGCTCCATGGACCGGCGCTTTTTCCACGCACTGGGGGCGTCGCGCTTGGATCGCACGATCTGTACGGCCGCAGCAGGGGCCGCCTTACGCCATGTCTATGGTAGCCAACTCGGCCCTGATCCGGAAACACTTCCTCGAGCACGTCTGGTGGTGCTCTGGGGCACCAATCCGATGGCCACGAACATTCACGAGGTCCCATTGCTCGACGCGGTTCAGACAGCGGGCGGGGAGGTCTGGTGCGTAGATCCGCTCAGGACGGCTACAGCCGACCGGGCCACTCAACATGTTCAAATCCGTCCGGGGAGCGATTACGCCCTCGCCATGGGACTGTCCCGAGCGGTCATTGATCTAGGACACGTAGACCAGGCCTTTGTGGCGGAACGCGTACAGGGCTTTGGGGATTTTCGCGAGGCCACCCGTCCGTGGACGCGAGAGCGGGTGCTATCGGAAACAGGTCTCTCCGATGATCGGTTCACGGCCTTTTTGGCCCAGATCACGCGTGAACGGCCGTTGCTCTTTCGCACCGGCTATGGGGTGCAGCGCCAAGATGATGGGGCCAAAGTAATTTGGGCCATATCCTGCCTCTCCATTATTCTGGGCACTCCCCAGCATGTGGGGGGTGGCCACCTCGTGACTAACAGCGGGGCGTTCGGCATCGACACCAAGCGTCTGACCCGCCCGGACCTTATCCCGGGATCGCTGCCGCGGCGCGTCAACATGCTGGAGCTGGGGGACGCGTTGAATCAACTGGACGATCCGCCGGTGAAGGCCTTGATTGTGTATAACAGCAACCCCGCCGCCACGGCGCCCGATCAGCGTGCCGTGCATCAAGGGCTTCAACGAGAAGACCTCTTCACAATCGTGCACGAACAGATGATGACCGACACCGCGCGTTATGCGGATTGGGTCTTTCCTGCGGCCATGGCCATGGAAACGTTGGACATTCATACCTCGTACTGGCATCGCTATATCCAGTTGTCAGAGCCGGCGACCAGGCCGTGGGGCGAATCGGTGTCGAACACCGAATTCTTCCGGCGCTTGGCCAAGGCCATGGGGATGAATCAAGCGGCGCTTCGAGCGACCGACGAGCAACTGATCGACGATGCCCTTGACGCCAGCCATCCCTGGATGAAGGGGATCGTTCGGGAATCGCTCATGGCTCGACCAGTTCAAAAAGTCCGCCTTGAGGCGGACACACGACCGTTTGTGGACACGCCCATTCCGACCAAAGATGGGCGATTTCACCTGGAGCCGCTTCCGGTGGGAACCGAGCCCAGAAAGGTGGTCGATCGTCCGTCCGATGCCTTGAACCTTCTTTCGCCCTCCAGGCGGGAGACGATTAAGTCCTCGTTTGGGAACGTTATGGCGGTTGTTAAGACGGACGTGCCGGAAATCTTGATGCATCCCGAGGATGTGGCATCACGGGGGCTCAAGGATGGGGATTGGCTCAGAGTCTTTAATCACCAGGGCGAGACCCGGATGCGGCTCAAAGAGAGCCGTGTTCCCCCGCCAGGCACCGTCGTCAGCTATGCGGTCAGATGGAACGGCGCGGCAGATGGTACCAATGTCAATCAACTCACCAGCCAGCGGCTTTCAGATTACGGCGGCGGGGCGACCTTCTATAGCACCTGGGTGCAGGTGGCACCATGCCAATGACGGAACTTTTTGAGTGCATTCCTAATTTTTCTGAGGGGCGGTGTCCGGAAGTCTTGGAGGCGATTCGATCGGCTGCCCGGATTCCCGACGTGAAAGTGCTCGGGCTCTCCGCCGATGTCGACCATAATCGTTCGGTGCTGACGCTGGTGGGGCCAGGTGAGGCGCTCTCCGAGGCGGTCTTGCGGACCATGCGAGTCGCAGTCGAGCGCATCGATTTAACCCAGCATCAAGGGGCCCACCCTCGCATCGGCGCGGTGGATGTGGTCCCTTTCGTGGCTTTGGGAGACAGTCCGGAAGAGAGAGCCATTCAGCTGGCCCATCGCCTCGGCCAGCGTGCGGCGAAGGAACTAAAGCTACCGGTGTTCTTTTATGAGCTGGCCGCGCTAAAACCCGGACGCCGGAATCTCGCCGACGTGCGGCGAGGCCAGTTCGAAGGACTGAAAGACCGCCTTCCGCATGACCCGCCGGATGTGGGGCCGGCGGAGCCCCACCCAAGCGCGGGCGCCGTCGCTATTGGTGCCCGGCGTCCTCTGATTGCGTTTAACGTGCATCTGGGGACCGATGACATTGGCCTCGCGCGAACCATTGCCCGGGCTGTGCGGGGAGCGTCGGGGGGGCTTTCCGGTGTCAAGGCGTTGGGATTTCGCTTAGCCAGTCGAGGATTGGTGCAAGTCTCGATGAATCTGGTCAATTATCGCACCACCCCGCTTCCTCGCGCCTTGGAATTAGTCCGCTCAGAAGCAAGGCGGTTTGGGGTGTCGGTCGTCAGCACCGAATTGGTTGGGTTTATGCCCATGGATGCCGTGATTGACGTGATGCAGTATTACCTGCAGCAACCGCAATTTGAGCGCGGCCATATCTTAGAAGAGGCAATGTTTGAGGCCTATGAAGGGAGAGACGATGATGAGTGAAACGCCGTTGGCGGTCCGTCATATCGGGCAACTTTTGACCATGAACGGAGGAGCCGACTTCAAAGAGGCCTTCCAGGTCATCGACGACGCGGCCATGGTGGTGGAAGAGGGAAAGGTCGCCTGGCTCGGCCATGATGCAGATTTACCTCCCGAATGGGAGGGTGTCGAACTCGACGCCGAAGGGGCGCTGGTAACCCCAGGGCTGGTCGATGCCCACACCCACCTCATGTATGCTGGGCATCGGTCATACGAGGTGCGCCTTCGGGCTCAAGGGAAGACCTATATGGAAATCTTACAAGCGGGCGGGGGAATTCTCTCCACGGTTAGAAATACCCGACAGGCAAGCGATGACGTGTTGCTCAAAGAGACGCGCCGTCGACTCAGCCGGGCGCTTTTGGCGGGGACGACTACCATCGAAGTCAAAAGTGGCTACGACTTGACAGCCGAGGGGGAACTTCGCTTACTGAGGCTCATCAACCAATTGGGCCAGGAAGGTCCCTGGCGGATCGTTCCGACAGCGTTGGCGGCCCATGCGATTCCGCCGGAGTTTGAGAATCGGCCTTCCGACTATCTCTTATATCTTCAGGAAGAATACCTTCCCCGCCTGAAAGGATTGGCGTCGGTGGTAGATATTTTCTGCGAGCCTGGCGTCTTTAGCGTAGAAGATTGCCGGCCCTATCTCGAGGCGGCTCGAGCACACGGGCTTCGCATTAAATTGCATGTGGATGAGTTAGCAGAGGGAGGGGGCGGGGCGCTGGCCGCGGAACTGTCTGCCGACTGTGCCGATCATTGCGCCTTTACCAGTCGGGCGCAGTTTAAAGCCATGGCGGCAGCGGGGGTGACAGCCGTCATATTGCCGGGCACAGCCCGATATCTTAATCACGGCCACATGGCCGATGCACGGGCCATGATAGAAGCAGGCGGGTGGCTCGCGATTGCCTCGGATGGGAACCCGGGATCCTCGCCGACTGATGCCTTGTCCGCGCTCTTGCCCTGGGCGGCCTCATGGCTTCGTATGACCCCCGAAGAGGTCTGGACGGCGGTCACGCGGGGTGGCGCCCAAGCCCTTCGGGAAGGGCAGAGGGGCCGCTTGGTTCCCGGAGTTCCCGCCGACTTTCTGATCTGGGACGTGGGCGATTACGCCTTTCCCACCTATTATTATGGAAGCCCCTTGGTACGCGAAGTGTATGTTTCCGGACGTCGAGTCGCGGTTAATCATGGCGAGGTCATTTGATCGTCAAGGATGCTGTTTTGATAAAATGTAGCGGGCGAGGCTCTTTGCCTGATCTCGGGTCAACGAGCCGGGATTAATCCCATTGACCGGATTTAGTGGCATGTACCGTTTAATGAATTGGCTAAGGGCTGCCGGGGTGCCGTAGGCCCCTCCTTGAACGGTATTATTTTTACCCCAAAGTCTAGGGGCTCGCTCCCGTACCCCTCCTTGTCCGGAGGAGCCATGGCAATAGGCGCAGGCTTCTTGATAGAGAGCAGCACCGGTCAAGGGCGTGGGGCTTGCCGCGGATGAGATGGGGGCGGCAAGGGCGGAAATACCGGCCACAAGCGGTAGGGAAAGCCACACATAGAAGGGTCTTCGTCGTTTCATGCGCTGCCTCCTCCTTCGTGTGATAGGGTGGCCGAGTTCCGGTAAAAGTATCCTGACGACAATCTTTCAGGTACAATCCCAGGCAGGAGGCATGGTTATGTCGGAATCCCACCACCATCATCACGGTCCCTGGACCATGGAACAGTTGCAACGTCTTGAACAGCCGGAACGAGAGGCATTGATGCCACGGGGAGTGGTTTTGGCGGAGATTAATGCCAAACTTGGCGAAAAAGTGGCCGACGTGGGCGCGGGACTTGGTTGGCTCACCTTTCCCTTGGCCGTCGCGGTGGGTCAGAGCGGGCGGGTGTTGGCCATTGATCCAAGCCACGAGGGAATCGAGCGTATTCGTTCACGAGCTCAAACGGAAGGCCTTTCGCAAGTTGAAACGCTGGAACGGGGAGCCGAGGACACCGGACTTCCGGGGGAGTCCGTTGACGCTCTGGTTTGGCATACCATGTATCACGATGTAGCCGACCGAGCCCGTGCACTAAGCGAGATGTTTCGGATTCTAAAGTCTGCCGGCCGCTGGGTGATTGTGGACTGGGACAAGGAAGACATGGAGGTCGGCCCGCCCACCGCGGTCAGAATGTCGCCGGGCGAGGTCCGCGGTGAAGTGGAAAAGGCCGGATTTCGGGTCAAACGAGAGTGGAAGGCGGGACCAGTGACGTGGGGTTTAACGGTCGAGAAGCCTTAGAGGCCCTCGGGGCCGGCATCGACATCACCGCCGTGGAGCGGGTGGCGGCCTTATGTGGCCGGAAATCCCGCGCCATGGCACGGCTCTTCACGCCGGTTGAGATTGACGATGCGGGAAGTGGTCGCCACCAATTCCCGCGACTGGCGAGTCGGTTTGCCGCTAAAGAGGCGCTGATTAAGGCTGCAGGAGGGCTTCACGGCAGTACGTATCGCGATATTGAAATTCGTCGGCGGCCTGGGGAGGCACCCGTGGTGCGCGTCTCGGGGCCTCTCCGGTCATGGCTGGACAAGGCCGGGCTTGCCATTACGCTTTCGCTGAGCCATGAGCGGGATTTCGCTGTCGCGATGGTTTTTTTGGTGCCTCGTGAGGGAGGGCAATCGCATGTTAGGGGCAGTGTGGACACTTGAAGAAGCGCGGCTGGCGGACCAGCGGGCGGAGGCCGGCGGTGTTCCGAAGGGCGCCCTATTAGCCCAAGCGGGGCTGCAACTGGCGCGTTTCATTCAACACCGGGTTCCGGATGGCCGGGTAGTGGTTCTTGCCGGGCCCGGTTCAAACGGCGGCGACGGGTGGGTGGCGGCCCGCCACCTAGTCCGTTTTCGACCGGTGACCGTCATCCCCGTGGCCGAACCCCGATTTCCTGATGCCGAGAACTGGGTATCGGCCGCGCGGGCGGCCGGCGTATCCGTTTCCTTATGTCATGAGGACTTGTCCGCGGCGGCCGTTGTGGTCGACGCCATTTACGGGACAGGATTTCACGGCGCGGTGGCCAAAAGCCCGGCGGGGCCATGGCTTCAGGCGGTGGCGGAACGGGACCTCCCGGTCATTCACGTGGATCTGCCTAGTGGGGTGGACACGAATAGCGGGCATTATGACGGCCCGAAACTTCGGTCGCTGGCCACGCTGACAATGGGCGCGGCCAAATGGGGCTTAGTCAGTTATCCCGCCGCCGAGGCGACCGGGGATCTGGTGGTCGCCGATATTGGGCTTTTTTCCGAGACCACCACCGCCCATTTTACAGATCCCCGCTGGGCGAAAAACACGGTGCCCGGCATGACTCGCATAGGGCACAAATATGACCGCGGCCATGTGGTGGTGATCGGCGGATCGGCTGCCATGCCCGGAGCCCCCGTGCTGGCCGGGCTCGGGGCGTTAGCGGCCGGGGCCGGGCTTGTGGAACTGGTGGTGCCGCGGGGAACCTGGGGACGCGTTGCCGTCTCGCCGGCGCTGATTGTCCATGGGGTTCATGAGACGGCCGATGGTAGTCTTCAACTGAGCGACACGTTGGTGGAACGGGCCGCACGAGCTGACGCGTTGGTCATTGGTCCGGGGCTAGGCCCCACCGCTCCCCCAACCATTTTGGATGCTTTGTCAGAGCTTCACGTCCCGGCCGTATTGGATGCAGACGGCATTCGGATCTACGCCCAAAGCGGGGCGAATTTAGGGTCGCATTGGGTTTTAACGCCGCATGCCGGTGAGATGGGGGCGATTTTAGGGAGGACGGCTAAGGATGTCAACCAAAATCGCCGCCAAGCGGTCCTCGACGCCGTGCAGAAGACCTCGCGGGCTCTTTTGTTAAAGGGGCTTTACACCCTTATCGGATCGCCTAACGGGCCCATCCGGGTCAATCCAACCGGGAGTGCGGCCTTAGCCACTGCCGGCAGCGGCGATGTATTGAGCGGCATGGTGGCAAGCCTCCTGGCTCAGGGAATAAAGCCCGAGGACGCGCTGGCGCTGGCGTCCTATTGGCATGGCTTTGCCGGGGAATTAGGGGGGGCTGCGCGGGGAATTTCCTTGACGTCCATGGACCTGGTCGAGTATCTTGGGCCGGCTTGGCGCGTGATCCAGCAAGAAGTGGCGCCGTCGGGCGTGAGCTATTGGAGGTAGAAATGAAGGCGGCGAATCTTCGTGCGACCACGGCGTCCGTGGATTTGAGAGCTATTCGTGACAATGTGAGATTCTTTCGGCGTCTGGTCGGCGACCGGGTGAGCGTTATGGCGGTGGTGAAAGCCGATGGCTATGGGCATGGGGCGGTCGAGTGCGCCCGAGCGGCCATCCGCGGAGGGGCGGATTGGCTCGGCGTCGCACAGGCGGAGGAAGGGGTCGAGCTTCGGGAAGCAGGGCTTGGCGTCCCGATTTTAATTTTAGGGCCCAGCAATGCCGAGCAGACGTTAATCGCCATGGCCCATGACTTAGATGTGGTGGTGACCTCCGAGAACGGTTGGACCGCTATTCTTGACGCGCAAAAGATTTCCGGGAGCCGCCCACGGGTGCACTTAAAGGTCGATACCGGAATGGGTCGGGTGGGTGTTCGGCCGGATACGGTGGTTAGCGAATGGATCCCTCGGTTAACCTCCG
>DAHWKG010000236.1:0-50576 GCA_027343765.1 Sulfobacillus sp. | reverse complement strand
TAGCCTCACGGTGGTGACCGTCCTGCCTCAGGGCATCCAGGGTCTGCCGCGAGCGGACGCCGAACGGCTCGAGGGACACCTGTCCTTGGCCCGAAAACTGGGGGCACACGTCGTGGAACTTGAGGATTCCAATGTGCCGCGGGCCTTGGTGAACTATGCGAAAGAGCACCACGTTACGGAGATTATCATGGGTGAGTCGCGCCGATCGCGTTGGGAAGAGATTGCCCGAGGCTCCGTCATTAACGAAGTGCTTCGGCTATCCAGCAATATAGACATTTTAGTCTTAGGGGAGGAACCGAAGGAGTAGGCTTCAGGGCACCATGCGCTGGTGCTATAATTTACAGGATGTGCAGGGGAGGGAACCCGGTGGAGTTAAAGGACAGCGAGATATTGCATGTGGCCCGGCTAGCGCGACTGCGCCTTACCGAGGGCGAGTTGGCACCCGTACGAGACGACCTCAATCGGGTGCTGGAGTACGTGGAAAAGTTGAACGAATTGGACCTGAATGATGTAAAGCCCACCATGCATGTGTTGACGCAGGAGACCCCGCTTCGGGCGGACGTTTGTGGGGAATCGCTGTCGGTGGAGGACGCCCTTAAAAATGGTCCCAAGGTCGCCGATAATATGTTTGTCGTTCCCAGAATCATGGACGGGGGGCAAGAAAATGCCTGAGTTATGGACGCGCTCGGCAGGTGAGTTGCATGACCTATTTAGCCAAGGCGAGGTTTCCGCCACGGCTATCGTCAAGGCACACTTAGAACGCATTCGTGCCCTCAACGAGGATATACGGGCTTTTCTTTTTGTCGACGCCGACGGAGCGTTGCAGCAAGCCCGCCTGGAGGATCAATGGTCGATTGAGGAGCGAAAGGCACGGCCCCTCGCGGGAGTTCCGGTGGCCTTAAAAGACAACATTGTTACCCGGTCGATGCCGACGACTGCCGGCTCTAAAATTTTGGGCGAATTTCGGTCGCCCTATGATGCTACGGTGGTGGACAAGCTCGTCAAGGCTGGGGCGATTATTATTGGCAAGACCAATTTGGACGAGTTTGCTATGGGTTCATCCACCGAGCACTCGGCCTTTGGGGTCACACGAAATCCCTGGGATAGGGAACGCGTACCGGGAGGGTCGAGTGGAGGGTCGGCAGCCGCGGTAGCGGCTCGGATGGTGCCTGTGGCTTTGGGTAGCGACACCGGGGGCTCGATCCGCCAACCGGCAAGCTACTCCGGTATCGTCGGGTTTAAGCCCACATATGGGCGGGTCTCCCGCTATGGGCTGATCGCGTTTGCGTCCAGCCTCGACCAAATTGGTCCCATGACCCGAACCGTGGAGGATGCCCACCGTGTTTTTGAGGTGATTGAAGGCTACGACCCTCACGATTCCACGTCGATCCGGGATGCTTCAGGCAGCCGTAACACCGAGTCTCATCCGCGTAGGGTTGGGGTGCCGAAAGAGTATTTTGGAGACGGCATCGATCCTTATGTTCGAGAAGAGGTCGAACGGGGTCTTCACATATTGCGTGACCAGGGCCATCAGTTAGTGGAGATTTCCCTGCCGCACACGGAATATGCGATTGCAGCATACTACCTCATTGCCCCGGCTGAGGCATCGTCCAACCTCTCTCGTTATGACGGTGTCCGCTATGGAGTGCGCACTGAAGCGCGCGATCTTCTCGGCATGTATGAGGCCACCCGCGACGAAGGATTTGGGGACGAGGTCAAGCGGCGCATCTTATTGGGGACGCACGCCCTGTCCGCCGGTTACTATGATGAGTACTATTTGACGGCGTTGAAGGTCCGTACTCTCATCCGCCAAGATTTTGAACGGGCTTTTGACGAGGTGGACGTCATTGTTACCCCGACCACCCCGGACCGGGCTTTCCGGTTCGGAGAACGGAGCGACGATCCCATCCGTATGTATCTTGGCGACATTTACACGGTGACCGCCAATTTGGCTGGGGTTCCCGGTATTTCCCTGCCAGTGGGGATTGGTGATGGGTTGCCGGTGGGATTGCAATTGCTGGCACCGGCCATGGCCGACGGGGCCCTTTTGGCTCTCGCAGGCGAGTTGCAAGGGGCACTAGAACCGATGCTTTGGCCGGAGGAGGCGCACAAATGAGTCAGGAATATGAGGTCGTCGTCGGGCTTGAGGTTCACGTGGAATTAAAGACCGAGACCAAGCTATTTTGCAACTGTTCGACAGGCTTTGGGGCGGCTCCCAATTCCCATACCTGTCCCGTGTGTCTGGGCATGCCCGGAGTCTTGCCAGTCTTAAATCAGGAGGCTATTCGGCTAGCCGTGCGCTCAGCGTTAGCGCTGAATTGTACGGTGCATCGATACTCGAAATTTGATCGCAAGCAGTATTTCTATCCCGACTTGCCGAAAGCCTATCAAATCTCCCAGTTTGATGAGCCCTTGGCCGAGTTTGGATTCGTGTCCATTGCTCGCGGCGATGGCGAAACCAGAAAAATTGGCATTCGCCGAATTCACGTGGAGGAAGACGCGGGCAAACTCAATCACATGGGTAATCGGTTGGGCGATGCGACGGGATCCTTAGTGGACCTGAACCGGGCGGGTGTACCGTTAATTGAGATTGTGTCGGAGCCTGATCTTCGCTCGGCGGAAGAGGCGAGGCTCTATCTCACCGAACTTCGGGCGGTCTTAAGCTATTTGGATATATCGGACTTACGGATGGAGGAGGGCTCGATGCGTTGCGACGCTAACGTATCGTTGCGCCCCCGAGACTTTCACGGGAGCCTCGAAGACTTACCGCGGGTGGAGATTAAAAACGTCAACTCCATCCGGAATGTTCAGCGGGGCATCGAGTACGAGGAATCCCGGCAGCGGGAAATGCTGGCTCGGGGCGAACGGATTGTCAAGGAGACTCGCGGGTTTGACGACGGAACCGGTCGCACCTATAGTCAACGCAGTAAAGAAGAGGCGAACGACTATCGCTACTTTCCCGAACCCGACTTGCCTCCCTTGGTTTTGGACCCGTCATGGATTGAGGACATGCGAAGTAATCTACCCGAACTTCCCGACGCGATTCGGGCGGGTTTGGTGGCGCGTGGTATTCCCGCCAAAGACGCCGAGGTCTTAGTGTTGGACCGCGATGCCTATCAATATTGGCAGGAAAGCGTTCAAGCGTTCCCTGATGAGCGGATGGTCACCAACTGGATGCTCTCTGACCTGGCGCGGCTTATCAATAGCCGCGGCGAGAGCTTTAAGACCTCTCGGGTGCGACCCGAGGGGCTTGTGGGACTGTTGACGCTCATTCAAAGGGGGACCTTGTCCGGGCGCATGGCCAAAGAAGTATTGGAGGCCATGTTCGACACGGGGAAGACGGCCAAGGTATTGGTGGACGAGCGCGGGTTAGCGCAAATTACCGACCAAGGAGCTATTCAGGCGGTAGTCGAAGACGTGTTGAAACAAAACCCGGCTGTGGTGGTAGACTTCCTCTCCGGCAAAGATAAGGCCTTGGCCTTTTTGGTCGGCCAGGTAATGAAGGCCACGCGCGGTCAAGCTAAGCCGGACCTCGTGAATCAACTCTTGCGGGATGCCATCCGGCGCGACCACCAAAATGTCTAGTGGCCTCCATTGGCGCATTGTCGCTCCCAGCGGGGCGGTGAACCGAGAACGAGTCGAGCGAACGATCCAGCTGCTGAAGGCCGGGGGCCACCGGGTCTCGCTGGGAGAGCACATGGGGGCATCTTTCCATGCGTTAGGTTTCGCCGGGCGGGATGCGGAGCGCGCCTCTGATTTGATGGAGGCGCTGGCAGATCCCGACGTCGACGTGGTCGTGGCGGCCCGCGGCGGATATGGGGCGATGAGAATTTTGGATAAGGTCAATTGGGATCAAGTGGGCCGGTTGGCCCCGAAGCCGGTCGTCGGATTTAGCGACATTACCGCGCTTCATCTCGCCTTGGGCCGCATCGGCTGGCCCACCATTCATGGACCGAATGCCGAAAGCGATTGGAGCCAGACGCCCACCCGGGATAGTCTCTTCCGTCTGTTGAACGGCCACAGAGGGCCCATCAACCCCTATCCGTTAACCTTACTCGATGGCGATCCGGGTTCCATGACGGCTTCCTGGTGCGGGGGTAATTTGACGTTGGTGGCTTCCTTGATGGGAACGGCTCACGAGCCCGATTGGACCCGCCGGGTGCTGTATCTGGAGGAAGTAAACGAGGCACCCTATCGCATTGATCGCATGCTCGTGCAACTCCGATTGGCGGGCGTCTTCGAGAAGGTCCAAGGGGTGGTCTTTGGCGACCTCCGTCTTCCTTCGGGGGAAGGTTCCGATGTTGTGGTCCAGGACATTCTGAAGGAGGTAGGGGCGACGCACCACATTCCTGTCTGGTGGGGGCTTCCCTCAGGACATTCGGAGCCCATCTGGAGTCTCCCCCTGGGGCGGCCGCTTTCAATCGACGACCAGGGATGGGTGACCTCCAATGACTAATTATAAGACGGTTACTGTTGGCATTGAGCGCATGGGACAGGCAGGCGATGGGGTCGGACATTTGCCCGATGGGCGCTTGATTTTCATCCCCGGGGCACTGCCCGGAGAAGTGGTGGATGCTCGGGTGACCGAACTCCGGCGGAACTTCGCGCGCGGCCAGTTGCGGGCTCTTGAGGGGCCCGCTTCCCCGGCGCGCCAAGTCCCAAGGTGTCCGATTTTCCTTCAATGCGGCGGCTGCAATTTCCAGCACTGGGACTATGCCGAGGAGAGCCGCTACAAGGAAGATCGTGTCAAAGAGGCCTTGAAGCGAATCGCCGGACGAGATACCCGTGTCGTCGAACCGATTCGCCCGAGTCCGAATCCTTATGAATATCGGAACAAGGGACAGTTTCCGTTTGGTGGCGAGCCCGGCAGAGTGCGCTTGGGCCTCTATCGGCGGGGAACTCATGAAGTGATTGCCGCACGCCATTGTGACATTCAAGACCCTTCGGTGAACGAGGTGTTGGCGGTGGCCGAAGACTTGTGCAACGAGGCCGGCATTCCTCCCTATCGTGAAGAGACTGGGGAGGGAGTTCTCCGCCACCTCTTGATCCGGTCGTCCCAACGAGAAGGTCACGCGTTGGTGCTACTGGTGGTGAAAGAACGCCACCCAGCCTTAAAGACACTTGCCCTGGCGCTTCGGCGAAAAGTACCCAGCATTTCGGGTGTCGGCCTCAATATCAATGTGCACCGCACGAATCGGGTGCTCGGGGAGCACACCGAGGTCTTGGCAGGGCAAAGAACGATCGAGGATGTCATTTTAGGCATGCGATTTCGCTTGTCGTTTACCTCCTTTTTTCAGGTTAACCCGCATCAAGTGGAGGTTCTCTACGGGGCTGCCTTAGGGTTTCTGCCGGACGATGTGGATACCGTGTGGGATCTGTATTCGGGCGTCGGAACACTGGCCACGCTGGCCTCGCGGAAGGCGAAGCACGTGCGCGCGCTCGAGATTAACCCGGACGCGGCAAAAGATGCGAAAGAGAATTTCCAGCTAAATCAGCGGCACAACATTACCATTGATGTGGGACGAGTGGAAGCGCTCCTTGACGCTTGGATTGGTGAGGCCAGGGTGGCGCCGGAGGCCGTGATTGTCGACCCACCGCGGGCGGGATTGGACGTCGCTGTCATTGATCGCCTCCGGGTACTGCGCCCAAAGCGTATTATTTATGTGAGTTGCAATCCCGACACCTGGGCACGCGACGTGTTCCGGCTTTCTCCGTCTTTTGAGCTTCTAAAGGCTATCCCGGTGGACATGTTTCCTCGTACCGACCACGTCGAGGTTGCCTCCTGTTTAACGCGTCTCGGGGAGGCGATGGCGGACAAGAAGCCAGACAACAAGGGCCCCGAGAATGCCTCCAAATCCCACTAGCGCCCCGACCAATTCACCCGGGGCAAAGGGGGAGACGGCCATGCTGCACAACACCACAGCCATCACGACATAGGTGGAGATAGGGAATCCCCACAGTTTGTGAGTCAGCGAACCCGGATGGTGCTTCTCTAAGTAGGGGCGATACAGGCGTTCAGTGAGCAAGATCATCAGCCAAATGAACATGGCTTGAAATCCGGTCGCGGTCACTAAATAGCTGTAGGCCTTTTTGGGTAGTACGTAGGCCAACAGGATCGTGAGTGCTAGAAGGCCGGCGCTGGTCCAAATCGCGCGGCTGGGCATGCCCTTTCGGTCGAGGCGGCCTAGTGCGCGAGGGGCGTTGCCTTGCTGAGCCAGAGCATAAAGGACGCGGACGTTAGAATAGAGGGCCGCGTTCATGGTCGAAAGCACCGCGAAGAGGAGCACAATGTCCATAATGAGGGCGGCGTAGGGGAGCGTGCTCAGGCGAAGGGCGACGATGAAGGGGCTGACCGCATCCGACTGCATGCTCCACGGGGTGAGAACCAAGATCACGGCAATCGAGCCTAGGAACATTAGGGTGACGAGAATGGTGGAATTGCGAATGGCATGGCCGATGGTCTCTTTGGGGTGCTTGGTTTCAGCGGCCGCGAGCCCAATCACCCCGGTGCCGGCATAGGCAAACAGCACGAGAATCATGGCCGGTAACGCATGATACCAGCCGTTTGGAACCCACCCTCCGTGCCCGGTTAAGGTTGTCCAGGGGGAGACCGGGTGGCGGGTCGGAAGAATATGGAATGCCATCAGAACGCCCAGGACAATAAAGGACAGGACAGCCAGCGTTTTGACACCCGCCATGACACCTTCGATGGTACCAAAGCCCCGGACGCTCAGAAAATTAATGCCGATGATGAGCGCCGAGTAGACTAATGCCCAAGCCCAGAGGGGAATGGCGGGGAAAAACAGGCGCGAAAACAGCGCGGCCGCGGTGACCTCGCTAGACATGGTGAGGACACTTGAGAACCAAAAAATCCACCCCGTGACAAAGGTCCAACCCCGGCCGAGCACTTTCTCAGTAAAGACCATGAAGGATCCTGGGGTTGGGGTGGCGATGGACATTTCCGCAAGAGCATTAATTTCGAGAATCATCATCAGGGCGCCTAAGGCATACATGGCTAGGGCGATAGGTCCTGCGTGTCGAATGGCCAGCCCACTGGCCATAAAGAGACCCGATCCCATGATGCCGCCGATGGTCAAAAGCGTCAGCGTGGAGGCGGTCAGATCTTTTTGAAAGGCGTGATGGCTTCGACGGGTTCGGGGGCGGCTACGACCGGGTGTTTTGATTCCCACGAGTGTTTCCCTCCGTTTGCATTCATGAGCCGATTCTGGTAACACCTTAAGAGAATGGCGAGCTTAGCATTGCTTGGGCGTGCCAGAGTTATGCAGGGGAGGCAATTCTGGGTGCTAGAGGGTAAACGAGTCACCGAGTCACGTACCGAAATGACCGAATTAGTGTTGCCGGGAGACTCGAACCAGTTAGGAAACATTTTTGGCGGGCGGATCATGCATTGGATGGACGTCGCGGCAGCCATTACTGCTAACCGCCACGCGGGACACGTGGCCGTAACCGCATCCATGGATAGCTTGGAGTTCTTGAATCCAATCCGAGTCGGTGAGGTGGTCCACCTAGTCGCCCAGATTAACTGGGTGGGGCGGACGTCCATGGAGGTCGGGGTCGACGTCTACGGAGAAAACATGGACACCGGCGAACGAAAAAAGACCTCGACCGCCTTCCTCACATTTGTGGCACTTAATCAGAACGGGGATCCGGTGGATGTGCCCCCCTTGATTTTGTCTACGCCAGAGGAGGAGGAGCGTTTTCACGCAGCAGAAGCTCGTCGGCGAGAGCGCCTCAAGAGGCGGCACCGCTAGTCTTATTGCGACTAAAACTACCCTGTAAATTTGTCGAAACGCGAGGGAAATGCGCGAAAAACAGCAAATTTCGCCATACATTTCGCTCCGACAAATATAAGTCTGTCGAATAGGGTCGAAAATTTAGACAGGGATTCACGGCCTCCGCGTCGCTACCATATCGGTGAGGGTCAACCTCACCGATTTTCTTTTGGGAGGCGGTCGGAGTGCCCGACGGCACGATTGTACAAGCCATTAGCCGATTGACCGGACTACTGGCCGACTTGGCGGGCGGCATTTTTACCTTGGTGATGGTATACGGCGGCATCCGTTTCATGGTGTCGCATAACCCCCGGGCCGTTCAAGCCAGTAAGGAACTGATGGGGCGAGCAGCGATGGGACTGGGACTAGTTCTCATGGTCGACGTCATTCGTCAGTTGATCCAGTACGTGGTGTCATGAGTATCCGTCCGACCTTGGACCCGGCCGTCTGGGTGGTAGACAATCTATCGCGCTGGGCTTGGCAGCAATTGGCTACCCTGACCAGAAAAGGTCTCGAGCGCACCATCTTCGCACCTTTGCCCTTTCCCCATGTGGTGGTCACACTCTATCACTTTAGTCGAGATACGGCGTTAGCGTCTGTGGGTCTGGTGGTGGTGGTGATGATGATCGGTTCCATGTGGCCAGGGGTTACCCTTCCCAGGTCCCGGTTCCCTGTGTCGCACTCGCTGGAGCGGTTAGTGACGGCGGCCCTCATCGCATTGGCGGGCCTATGGTTCGTACGCATGTTGGTCTCTCTGAACGACCGGGCCGTGGCCTCGCTGGTCTATAACGCCAGCGAGCTTCAGGCAGGCGCGGCGCCAACGGGAGTTTTCTCGCCGTTGGTGGTGCTGTTGGTGGCCTTCGCGCTCATCCTCTTAATGCTTTACCTGGCGGTCTTCTACGCCGCTCGCATGATCGAGGTCTATGTGTTGGTCGCGGCGATTCCCTGGTTTGCGTTAGTCTGGGCTACTCGCCGTGATGATGCACCGCTCGCTACCCTGATTCGGGAGCTCGTGGTCGTGGTTTTTGTCCAAACCGTGCATGCCGGGGCCTTTTGGTTGGCCCTACAAATGATGGGGTCTCATGCTCTTGGGGCTTCTAGTGTGTTCCTGGAGTTGGCCTTGTTCTGGTACATGACCAAGATCCCGGCTCAGTTTCGCCGACTGGCCGGGGCAGGAGTGGGGGTCAGCCGCCTGTGGCGATGACACGCACAGTGTTTCTTCCCCTCAAAAGGGAGCCGGCCATTCTCTTTGGCCTGACCATGGCTGACTTACTCTGGGTCATGGCCGGTGGCACTCTTGATTTGGTGGCTTGGCGCGCATTTCATGCCAGTCGCGATGCCCTGATTATTGCCATCGCACTGATTTCAGCCGCGAGCCTTACGATGGCACTGGCCCGCATGGATGGCACTAGCCTACCCGAGTGGCTGTGGCGAGCTCTGAATTTTTGGTTGCGACCGCGTTTGTATCTTCCCTAAGGAAACCGCTTGACCATATTCATAACGAGGTGAAAATACTATGGCAGTTCGGATGAATCAAGTCTTTCCTATTCGCGCCGTCGGCCCCGGGATTTGTTTGGTTGGCCGAGACCGCTATTCGGCGGTGCTGGAGGCCCTTCCGATTAATTTTGGACTTCGCGCGAAAAAGGACCAGGAACGGTTGGTCAATGCATATACGGCATTTTTAAACGGATTAAGTTTCCCGGTGGAGATTCTGGTCCGCTCGGACGTCTTACGGATGGACGACTATCTCGGGGAGTTGAAGAGCGGCGAGGAGGACATTGAGCCTCACTTACGGCCCTCGCTAGGCGACTACATTGAATTTCTCCAAGAGGCGGCGACCGTTCAGCATTTAGTTCGTCGGCGGTTTTTCATCATCCTTTCCTGGCAAGGCGTCGATACCAGGACGCGTCCCCGCCGCCATGGCGAGGTACTCTGGGATGAGGCGGAACGGGAGCTGGAACGCCGCCGGGATCTGTTGGCGGCGGGACTAAAACCGTTGGGCATTCGCGTCAAGAGTCTCGAGCGAGACGATCTGTTTCGCTTTTTGTTCGCCAGTCTCGGTGGCGGCCGCCGTTTGCCAACCGGGGTGAACTGGGCATGGGATTAATAAGAGGGGGAGCCCGTCGGCCCGATCCCCTGGATGCGGTATGGCCCTCCCATTTGCGCCTTTATTCCGATTGCGCCCACCTGGGTGACCTTTGGGCGCGCTGCTATACGGTGGTTGGATACCCGCGGGAAGTGGCTCCGGGCTGGTTTGAGCCCTTAATCGGATTTGCTGAGCCCCTGACGTTGGCTTTACGGAGTGCGCCGGTGGACCTCGGAGAGGCGGTGAAAAGTATGAGCCGGCGCATGATTTGGCACCGGGGCACGGTGGAAGCGGACCGGGCTCAGGGAAAAATCGGCCGGGCGGATGAAAGCATCGCCTTGGAGGACGCTGAAACTGTCCGCCGGGACATCGCCCGAGGTGATGCACGCATGCTTGAGGTAGGGCTGACGATTACGGTGTGGGGCGGTACGCAGGAAGAGTTGGAGCTGAATTGCCACCGGGTTGAGAGCCTCGCCCAAGGGATGATGGTCGCACTTCGACCCCTACGGTATCAGCAACTCATGGGATTGAAGCGGCTGCTGCCGCTTGGAGAAGGCAGCGACAAGCTTCGCGAGATGGACTCCCGCGCTTGGGCCACTCTGTTCCCCTTCTCGTCCCGAGACGTGGTTCATCCTCATGGGCAACTGATGGGTATGAATCCGGTGAGCCGCACGCTCGTGATTGTCGACCGATTCCACCAGGCTTCTCCCCACTCGATCACCATCGGCTGGTCAGGGGCCGGCAAGAGCTACATGGCGAAACTGGAGGCGCTTCGCTCTCGATATCGGGGCATGGGGGTCACTATTGTGGATCCTGAAGGAGAATATCGCTGGCTTGAGGCCACCGGTGCCACCGTGTGGACATTGGGGCAGGGACAGGGATTTCCCTTTGATCCCTTTTCGGTGCGGGTTTCGGCCCCCGAAGAAGTCGAGCGGCAAGGGGATTTCCTGGTGCGATTTTTACACCGGTTGGCCCCGGAACTGATGGAGACGTTCGGAGGGGCGGTCCATGACTCCCTTTGGCGCCTACTGAGTGTGCGATCCTCAAGATTTTCCCTGGATGGTGAAGACATTCTCACCGCCGACCGGCTAGTAGCGGTAATGGCGGAACAAGAGCGCCGCGCCGCCGACCGCCTCCGCCGGGCCGCGGACCGTTGGGCTTTGGCCGCGGGTGGTCCCACGGTGCAGGATGACCGGTTTGAAGTATTCGACCTCAGTCGCTTAAGTGAGGGAATGAAGGGCCCCATGTACTTGGCGTTGACCGAGTGGGTGATGCGCCGTATGGGTCGGGAATCTTTGCGCCGCTTGGTCATTTTCGATGAAGCCTGGAGGCTTCTCACCGACCATCATACCGCCCCCTACCTGGAGGAGTTGTTTCGCCGGGCACGCAAGTGGGGCACCGCCTTAAGCCTCATATCACAAGACATCGGCGATTTTACCCGTAATCGCGCGGCTGAGGTCTGCCTGCGCAACGCGCCTATGGTGCTGTTGTTACGCCAGCACGCCGAAAGTGTGCGGGAAGTAGCGGAGTTGATGCGCTTACACGACGGCGAGGTAGAGCTAATTTCCGCCGCGACACCTGGTGAGGGGCTCTTGATCTTGGATGACGATCACCTGCCACTCAGGGTCATTGCATCGCCCACGGAGCAAAAACTATTGGAGGGACCACAGCATGACGCGTATGGAACTTAAAGAACGCTTGGAGGAACGGGCTGGAATGCTGGCTTTTGCCGTGGCCGCGGTGGTGTTTTTGTCGCTCAGCTTGTCGGCGCACAGACCGCCGAAGCCCATGATGGTACCCGTTGTCCGCCAGAATCTACCGCCGGGCGCGCGGATCACCCGACAAGACATTCGCTTTGTTCGGTCGACGGCCATGCGGCCCGTGAATACGTCGGCATTATTGGGTTACAGCCGGACGGCGCTTTTTACCGGAGAAATACTCTCGCCGACAGCCGTCGGTCGTGCGCCTTCATCAAACGTGGTAGTGGCGGTTACTCCCACGGATGGCGCCGACGCCAACGTCGCCACCGTCGGCAATCCGGTCGACATTTTAGTTGTCGGGTCCCAAGGCCAGCTGATTTGGCAGTCCGGTCCGGCCGAGGTCGCCGGTGTGACCAACGGGGTGGGCGTAAGAGTGATGCTAACGCTCACCCGGGCTCTGACCTTCGAGCGAATAAGCCACCAGGGCCGCGTGGAATTGGTCGGGATCGAGCGATGAGAATTGTGGTGAGCGGGCACGCGGGCCTGGATAGCTTTCTCCTTGAGGAGGCCCCCGCTGAGGTGGTGGGGGTGGGGACCTGGGCGGAGGCATTCCAGCGCATCGATGAAGCCGATGCGCTGCTGGTGGGGGAAAAGGTGGTTGATTTTCCCGAAGCCCTGGACTGGCTTCTCAATCATCGAGGCCGCCTGGTAAAAGCGGGCGTGGTGCTCTGGGTGAGCGAACAGTTTGAGCACCCTGCACTGGACCGTCTTCGTGAGATAGCCGACATTTGGCGGGGTGAGATTGACGCGGCTCGTCTAAGAGAGTGGTGGAGTGCCAAAGAACGTCCCCCCGTGACGCTTCAGAGATGCTTTGGCGTGATCGCTCTTTTTCCGTATGAGAGCGTCGATCGAATGGCGGGGCAGATGGGGAAGTGGGCATCAGAGCAGTTTGGTCCCGGAGGCGGGTGGGTGGACCTCGATGCCGGCCTCGCTGCACTCTCGCTTACGCTACATCCGCGCCTTTATGACCGGAGCGACTATTCCTTCGAACGGTTTCAACCGGTACTGATAGAAGGCACTCCCCTCATTCCCGCCCCGCCGCCCTGGAGACCGGGGACAGCCGCCCCGGAACGGGCAGACTTGGATCGGGCCTTCCAACTACGGTGGCCCTGGCAGGGATGGTATCTCGGAAGTCAGATGGGACGTAAAGAGGTGGCCACTGCCCTGGAACGGCTCACGCAGGTGGTGTTCTGGACCAGCAGTGAGGCCCCAGCATCAGTCATCAGCCATAGCCGTGATTTTTGCCACCTTTATCGGCCAAGCCTAGACATTGTGGTTTTACAGAGAGACCTTTTGGAAAGTCACCAGAAGGGGGGTTCGAACAGGCCAGAAACGACCTCCCAGCGTGGCGTGCGCCGCTGGTTCAATCCGAGAAAGAAGGGACGATAATGTCAACCTTTCGCTTTAATCCAGAGCCCAGTGCTGCCGCTGCCTGGCAAAGCCAGGCTGGGGAGGAGCGGGCCGACTTGGAGCCAACCTTGGCGCGTTGGCACCAAGCGTTACTGTCTAGGTTTCCTGAGGTCACCCGGCATCTGGTCTGGGACCGTGTGCGGGTGGAGCAACTCGAGCAGGCGCTGGACCAGGTCATCGAAGAAGACCTAGATTGTCCTGCGCATCTCGCGGCCTTCTATCGGCGTTCGCTTATTAACCGCCTCACTGGACTGGGCCCATTGGACGCACTATTGCAAGATGAGCGCATCACTGAAATTATGGTTAATGGGCTCGACGTGTTTGTTGAGTGCGATGGCCGTATTCAAGACGCTCAGGTTGACTTGGTGGATGTGGATGAGGTGAGCGATCTGGCCCGTCGGATAGCTAATCGGGCGGGCCGGGAGCTCAATACTGAGGTGCCGCTTTGTGATGCGCAACTGAGCGATGGCTCCCGGATTCATTGTGTGATTCCCCCAGTGTCGGAGGTTCCTGCGATCAGCATTCGTCGGCACGCGGCTAAGGCGCTGTCGCTATCGGACTACTTGAGCCGCGGCTCACTATCGGACGCTCTCTGGGAGGACTTGGTCCGGTGGGTTCGCGAGCGCCGCAATATTGTGGTCGCCGGGGGCGCCAGCAGCGGCAAGACGTCTCTCCTCCGCCTACTGTCCGAGGCTATCCCGGAGCACGAGCGACTCGTGACCATTGAAGATGTGAGGGAGCTCAACCTGGGGCACAAAAATACCGTACGACTTGAGGCTCACCGTCAAGTGACTGTCCGCCAGCTGGTGGTAAACGCTCTTCGCATGCGGCCTGACCGCATTATTGTCGGGGAGGTTCGGGGGGCGGAGGCGCTAGACTTGCTGGAAGCGATGGCGACCGGTCACCCGGGAAGTCTCTCGACGGTACACAGCGCTGGATCCGATATCCGTACGGTACAGCGTTTGGCTCGGATGGCCTTGCAGGGGGCTCAGGGGATGTCGTTCGAAACCTTGGAAGCACAGATTCTCGATACCCTAGACATTCTCATTTACTTAGTCCGGGAGCCATCGGGAAGGCGTCGGGTGGAATCGGTTGGCGAGGTCTCGCAGCATCGATTAACGCGTCTTTGGCAGTGGGACGGCCAGAGGTTCGTCCGAACTGGGGGTGCTTCATGAGTGCATTGGCTTGGTCGACGGCCGTGGGGGTGGCTGTCTGGCTATGGCTTCGCCGGTGGCCGTTTGCTTTTGCCGCCGTCGGTTGGGGGGTGGGAATCGGCATGCGGGACGGGGTCGCCGTGACGGCCAGCCTCATCGCAAGCTTAGGGTTTACCGCCCTTGGCCAAGCTGAGCGTTATGAAAAACAGCGGGATGCCGACGAATTTCAGTCGCTGGTGTTCTTGGAGCGATTACGTCAGCTGTGGCGGGTTCGCGGCACCTTAGCGGGTGCCTTGGATGAAATGGGATATCGGTCCCGCCGCGGCACCCGGGATGCTGCTGAGGAGGTCCTAAGCGAGATAGCCCATGCGTTTCAGGTTCGGTCCCTCACCTTAGTATCGACGGTGACATCAATCGTCCGTCGTCATGGAGGGGATTTAGAACCGCTGTTGGCCTGGGGTGCGGGCAGCATCCAGGAGGGGCAAGCCCGGCGCTACGTACGCCAAATGGAAGAGCAGGCCAGGCGGGCCACGGTGCGTATCTTGGCTCTGGCACCGGTTGGGGTCGTAGCCGTATTCCGATTCTTCATTCCCTCTTTTTATCAGGCGCTTCACAACACCTTGATGGGCCAGGCCGCCCTACTCGTGGTGGGCGTCTCTACCGGAGTCGTCACCTGGATACTCGCCATTAAGGTGCGCAAGGAGGCGATGGAACGATGACCGTCATGGCAGCCTGGTCTATCGCCATCGTGCTATTGCTGTGGCTTGAAAAGCAGGATCGGGCGGTTTGGGCCTGGGCTCCTTTGGCAGGTGGGGCGTTTTTGGGGGCGCCCCCGTGGGCGGTGTTGATAAGCGGCGGGATGAGCGCACTACTATGGTTTCAGAAGCGGGACCGAAAGGTGGCCGATCCCGGGCTAAGGGAAGCACTCATTCGATTTTGGCAGGAGGTGAGTGTGCTCCTCACGGCTGGGCTGGGATTTTGGGCTGCCGTTGAACATGCTAGCCAAGCTGAACCGACCGTCTATCCTCTAATATCCCAGGTGGCGCTACACATCGCCGGGGACCCTCATGCTTTGCCAGCCAATCCGGGTATCCCTGGTCTCGATGGCGAGGTCACCCTCATTTTAATGCAACACGGCTATCTTCACGGACTCACCCATTCTCAAGTCGAGGTGGAAGTGCGCCACATGGAGGCCCGATTAGCCTACGAACGCGAGGCTAAGAAGCGTCGTGATCCCCTGTGGATGACAGTGTTGCCTGCGATCTTGCTACTCAATGTGCTGTGGATTTTCGTGGCGCCGATGCTGTCGATGGCGAGTCGTAGTTGGCTGAAACTTTAGCGTAAGCCTTGGGATATAATGAACGATATCCTTGGGTAGGAGGCGGTTGTTTTGGTATCGGCACGGCCTCAAGTGGACGCGATGACCTTATATAGTCCGGGGCAGTCATTGGAGGACGCACGGCGGGCAAGTGGCCGCGAAAAGATGATTAAGCTGGCGTCGAACGAAAGTTTATGGGGACCGTCGGCCCGGGCGATTAGTGCGGTGCAGGCGGCGTTGAAGACCATCCAATATTATCCCCCTGTGCAACCGCAAGCACTAGTCGAGGCATTAGCGGATGTCTTTGAATTCCATCCCGAGGAAATTCTCGTGGGCAATGGGGCGGACGAAATTTTACGGCTGGTTGCCACCGCATATTCGGTCCCCGGCGACGAAATTATTTATCCGTCCCCGAGCTTTTCGGCCTATCGCCACAGTACCATGTTATCCGGTGCCACACCGGTTGAAGTGCCCCTAGCCGAAGATGGCGCCAATGATCTTGAGCGCATCCTCGATGCCGTGACATCTAAAACTCGGATTGTGTATCTTTGCAGCCCCAATAATCCAACCGGAACACCTTTTGGTGTGAAGGCGTGGGGGAACTACTTGGCGAACATTCCTGATACCGTGCTTACCGTCGTTGACGCCGCCTACCGGGAATTTCAGAACGATCCGGTTCCCGATTATGGGGCGGCCATTCATCGCGGAAAACCGGTGGTCATGGTGCGCACCTTTTCTAAGCTTTATGCTTTGGCGGGTTTTCGGGTGGGGTGGGGAGCTGCACCGGCTCCGGTTATTGAGGCGTTGAGAAAAGTGAGGGAGCCGTTTTCCCTTAACGCGCTCGGCGCCTTGGCGGCTCTGGTCTCGCTTGAGGATAGGGAGTACTTTCGCCAGGTGCTGACCGAGACAAAAGACGCGCGCCGCCATCTCTTGGCACGCCTCGACGATGCGGGCATGGAGTACTTTCGTACGGAAAGTAATTTTGTCACCATCCGGGTAAAGAATCCTGAACGAATGCACCAGGCCTTATTGGGCGAAGGGTATGTGATCCGGCCGACGACCTCGTTCGGCCTCCCCGACGCCATCCGGGTCACGCTGGCTCCCCAGGAGATTCTGGATGATTTTTGGCAGGCGTTCGTCCGCTGCCGGTCGCGCGGACTCGCGTGAAACCTTTAGGATCCTTAGGGTCTTCCGGAACGGAGACGACTGAGGATTTGGACGCCAATGGAATTTTTGTGGAGCTAAGAGAGAATCGTCTCCAATAACGTCTCGCGCGGATCAACACGACCGACAACCGAGCTGCTCGGACTTCTGAGATAATTACCGTGCTTATGGGCGGACTTTGGGCAGTCCACGGTGCATGGGAATACTATGACGCGGAAAGACCAAGTCTGTCCCGCTAATTTTTTGTCGGCCATCGAGGCCATTGACCTTAATAACATTCTCCCTTCGTGAAAGTCGCGCTTCTTCGTCCTGTCGACGGTGGCGCTCTTTGATCGCTCTCCCGGAAGGGATGAGCCAAACGCCCGCTAGCCGGTGGGGTAGGCATTATCGCATACGTGGCAGTCCGGGAACAACCCACAACCGGGGTCTTGACGCCGACGGTTTTATACTTTAGCATACTGCTACAATACAGTAGTAATGCGGAGGACATAATGATTGCTTTTCTTGACCGGCAAAAGAGGCGATATGAGGCCTTTGCCGAAATCGGACAACAGCTCTTAAAGGCTGGATTTGTGCCCATCGCGACCGCTCCATGGCAAGATGGCGGACTCAGAACCGATCACACGCCGCGCCTATTAGGGGTGGCGGCAAGCTTTCCTGCGGACAATCAGTTGGACCCTCTCAAACTCTTTTCATTGGGTCCTGTGTACGTCCCGGAGACCTCTCGCTGGACCGAAACCATTGATGTGGAGTGGGTCGGGAGTGTTGGAGATACCGTCGAGGGCGAGGTCCTTCGGCTCCTTGACCGCATCCTCGGCGTGCTGGTCTCCGAAGACATGTTGACCGACCCGGCCGTGATGGTCATGGGAAACGTCGGCTGGGTTCGCCAACTCGGGGAGATTTCGGGACTGGACTCGGGCCTGGTGGACCGCCACATTACCCACTGGCAATCCGGGGACCTTACCGAACTCCCCGATGGCAATTGGCCGCCCAAAGCCCTTCGGGACTATTTTCGGCCGACAGAAGAAACGGCATTCTTTTCTCGAGTGGGGCCGGTGCTTGGGGTGTCTCGAAAAGACATAGCCGTCTCTCACGCGCGCATGCTTTGGGACTTATCCATGGTCGGACGTCACCCGTACTATACGGGTTTAGTCTTCTCGGTCTATCACCCAAAATCCGGTGCCGAGCTCTTGAGCGGTGGGGAGTTTGCTCTCACGGTTCAGGGCCGGCGTTTTACCGGGATGGGATTTGTCCTGCGGCTGGCGGATCAAGGGGGATCTTTTTAATGGATATGACGATAGCGATTAGTAAGGGGCGGGTGCGAGAGTCGTTGGAACCTCTCTGGCAGAATGCGGGATGGCAGTTTCCAAGAGTGTCGGACAGTCGGCGCTTGCTATTCCCCCCGAGCGATCTGAGCCCCGGTATCGTCGTGGTGCGCGGGAGCGATGTGCCAACCTTGGTGGAGTCCGGTGCCGTCGAGTTCGGTATTGTGGGACGCGACATTTTAGCGGAACAGCCGGACCACGGCATATTGGAGGTCCTAGATTTAGGGGTTAGTGGCTGTCGGTTGGTGCTGGCGGGTCGTGAGAATCGATGGCCGGAAGGGCCCGTGCGCGTGGCGACCAAGTATCCTCGTTCCACCCGAGAATTCTTTCGCCAGTATCAACATCCTGTAGAGATTCTTCCGCTGTCCGGGAGCGTTGAGCTTGCCCCGAGTATTGGGCTTGCTCCTTATATCGTCGATTTGGTGGCAACGGGCGCGACATTACGAGCCCACAACCTGGTCGAAATCCGCACGATTTATCATTCAACCGCCCGTCTCGTGGTGAATGCGGGGGTCTGGCGCACCCAAAGCGCCAGTCGGAAACTGGTCGCGCAGTTAGCATCGTCGCGAGATATCGCAGAAGCAAAGGAAGGAGGTGTTGGGGTTGGCCGACGTGGCTAAAATTTTGGATGACATAAGGGATGAAGGGATTTCGGCGGTGCTTCGCTACACCGAGCTTTTTGACGGGGTTTCTCTCACAGAAGAGGAGCTAGTGACGAATCCCCTCAAGTTGCCTCCCCCGGTCATAGACTCCGAACTTAAGGAAGCCATTGACTTTGCTGTGGGTCAAGTTCGGCGATTTCACCGAGCCGTTCGGCCAGAAAATCAAGTTCTTCAGGGTGATCAGGGGATGACCCTCTCCGAGCGTTGGATTCCCTTGTCGCGGGTGGGCCTCTATGTTCCCAATGGTCGCTACCCGCTTGTTTCCAGCCTTATTATGACCGCGGTGCCGGCCATAGAGGCTGGGGTGGGGCGCATCGTGGTGGCACTACCACCTCGAGCGCGTGCGGCGCTGGATGCCCCCTGGCTCTATGTTCTGCAAACCTTAGGCATTTCCGAACTTTTGAGTCTCGGCGGCGCTCAAGCGATTGGGGCACTGGCGTACGGGATCGAAGGATTGGAATCCGTCGACTTCATCGCCGGGCCGGGGAACCGGTTTGTGACCGAGGCAAAGATGGAGGTCCAAAGACGAGGCCTGGTCGGGGTGGATGGCTACGCCGGACCGTCGGAAGTGATGATTATCGCCAATCAGCGGAACTGGGCGGACATTGTTTGGGCCGATCTGAGTGCCCAGGCGGAACATGATCCTTTGGCGAGGGGTGAGTTAGTTACCCATAACCCTGAACTGGCGGCGGAAATTCGGGCCCGTGCGGAGAATTTACCGGACAACATGGGAGCCATCACGGTGCGTGAGGTCTCCTCTCTGGATGAGGCGATTACCTGGGCCAATCAGCGGGCGCCCGAACACTTAGGACTTATGGGAGACGATGTAGTAGTCCGAGCAAATGACGTCCTCACAGCCGGAGCGCTTTTCTTGGGTCCCATGGCGGGCCAGGCTCTAGGCGATTATGTAGCCGGTCCAAGCCATGTACTGCCAACCGGAGGTCGAGGCCGTTTTCAATCGGGTCTTACGACCCGATCCTTTTGCCGGCGCATGAGTGTGATCCAGGCAGATTGGGGAATTTCAGCCAAAGTGTTGGAGATGGGTCGACGGCTGGCCGCGCTGGAAGGGCTATCTCAGCACGAGCGCTCGATGGCCCTCCGGTTACAAGAGAGGAGAGACAACAATGGAACGGAAGGCTCAAATCGTGCGTGAAACAAAGGAAACCGCTATCCGTGTGGCGGTGAATTTGGATCGTTGGGAGCCTCCCCAGGTCGAAACTAACCTCCCGTTATTTTCGCACTTTTTCTCGGCTCTGAGCTTTCACAGCGGCTTTTCCGTGAGTCTTCGGGGGGATGGCGATGTCGGCGTGGATCCGCATCATTTAGTGGAGGATGTGGGTATTGCGTTTGGCCAAGCGATTCGTCAATCGCTTCAAGAATCACGGGACATCCGACGCTTTGGCGAAGTCATTCAGCCCATGGACGAAGCGTTGGTATTAGTGGCGGTCGACATCTCCGGCCGCGGTCAGTTTTACCAGGGCCCGGGATTTCCCGATCGGATGGTGGGAACGGTGATGGCTGAGGTATGGCCCGAGTTTTTCCATGGCTTGGCCCGGTCGCTCGGAGCAACGCTGCACCTCCGTCGGATTTGTGGAGAGAACGCTCACCACACGTATGAGGCTTGTTTTAAAGGCACAGGCCGGGCGCTTGGCTTGGCTCTTCAACGGCGGGAGGACGGCCGCGTGCCGTCCACAAAGGGGGTCCTGGCATGACGGTCGTCATCGTGCCATTGGGCCACGGCAACATGGGGAGTCTACGCCGTCACGTGGAACGGCTAGGTCATGGAGTTGAGGTGTGGGAGGGGAAAGGGTCCATGCCGGCGGGCGATTGGCTTATCATTCCCGGTGTGGGTTCGCTGCCAGGTGCCGAAGGGGCGCTCGCTTCCGCTGGATTACGGGCCGGGATTGAGGGTTGGCGGGAGCAACAGCGGCCCATTTTGGGAATTTGCCTCGGTCTACAGCTTTTCTTTGAGAAGGGCGAGGAAGGGGGCAGCGGATTTGGATGGCTTCCGGGCGAGGTTCCGCGCCTCAGGGCTCCGGTATTGCCCCATATCGGTTGGAATGAGCTCGAAATATCGGACTTTACGCCCCCCTGGTTGCGCCGATTCGAGGGAGCCCATTTGTATTTCGTGCACGAGTTTGCGGTGCGTCCCCGAAACCCCGAGGGCGTCTGGATGACTACGTCGTATCACCAGCCGTTCCCGAGTATTGTGGGTTCAGCGGGATTGATTGGCCTCCAGTTCCACCCTGAACTCTCCGGATCGGTGGGCGAGGAATTAACGCAGGAAATTTTCACAAGGGGGGCATAGTCATGGAGATTTGGCCCGCCTTAGACGTTCTCGACGGGTGCGTGGTTCGTCTTACTCAAGGGGACTATCAACGCTCCCAGGTGTATCATAGAGACCCCTTCACCTTCATTGAAGCGCGGTTCCAGGGCTTTCCCCGGCGCCTTCACTTAGTGGATCTGGCAGGTGCACGGTCGGGCGTATTTTCTCTTCATGACTTGGCCGCGCGACTGGCCCGCGAGGGGGTGGAAATTGCCGCCGGGGGCGGATTCCGCACCCTTCAGGATATCGAACGCGCCAAGGACGCGGGGGTCGCGCGCGTAATCTTGGGTACACAAATTTCTCGTGATGCCGAATTTCGTCACCAGGTCTTAGACCGGGTCGGGGCCAATTCCCTGGTGGCGGCCTTAGATGTTCGCCACGGAGCGCTCCAGGTGGATGGCTGGGAAGCATCCGGTCCCCTAGATGCCTATGAGTTCTGGAGCCAATTGAGAGATGAGGGATGGTACCGCGCACAAGTGACGGACGTGAGCCACGATGGCGTCCTCTCGGGCGTTGATCGGTCGTTTTGGGAGCGTTGGGCAGAAGCTCCCGGGGCGATCGGAGCTGGCGGCGGGATCAGAAGTTGGAGCGATGTGCGACTGCTTCAAGAGTTGGGCTTCTCCCGAGTGGTTGTGGGTCGGGCATGGATGGAGGAGGTGATTCCCTTGGAGCCACTAAGGGAAGGCGAATGTTAAAGGCGCGGCTTATCGCCTGCCTTGATGTGCGATGGGGCCAGACCGTGAAAGGGGTGAACTTTCTCGGTCTCCGGGATCTGGGCGACCCTGTCGAACGTGCGCTGAGCTATGCCCGGGATGGCGCTGACGAAATTGTCTGGCTCGACGTCCAAGCCACCCTAGACCAGGCTCAACCCCGAGCTGACCTCATTCGCCGGCTGAGAAAGTCGCTGGCTATTCCCCTCACGGTAGGGGGCGGCATTCGTACCCTGCGAGATGTGGAGACGGTATTGGAAGCCGGAGCCGATAAAGTGTCGCTAAATTCGCATGCCCTCGCCGATCCCAAGATCATCGAAGCAGTGGCTCGCCGATGGGGAAGCCAGTGCGTAGTCGTTGCCGTGGATGCTCGGCGGGTCGATGGACAGTTTCGGGTTTATTCGCACGGCGGCCGAGTCGATGCCGGCTGGGAGCTCACGGATTGGTTACGAACGTCCGAGACGGCAGGGTGCGGAGAGTTTCTCATCACGAGCATGGATCAGGATGGGCGGCAACAAGGCTATGACTTGCCGATGCTGAATCGCGCCCGCGAGGTCACTCAAAGGCCCATCATTTGCTCGGGGGGCGCGGGTCAGATCGATGATATTGCCCGTCTTCTGGATCAGGGGCACCGGGCCTGTTTGTTGGCGTCTACCCTTCATGAAGGTCGGATGCATCTCGGGGATGTCAAACGCGAGCTTTTCGAAAGGGGGTATCCCGTCCGTGAAACTCGTTGAAGCGGGTCGCACGTTGTTTTCTGTGGTGGTGCAAGACCTTGAAACCCGGGACGTCCTCATGGTCGCCTACGCCGACGAGGACGCACTGCAACTGACCCGAGACACGGGATGGGCGCACTTTTTCAGCCGGTCACGACAAACCCTTTGGCAAAAAGGGGAGACGTCTGGGAATCGGCTCAGGGTCATATCCATGACCTCAGACTGCGACGAAGATTCTTGGCTTTACCAAGTACTGCCGGAAGGTCCGGCGTGTCACCGGGGCACTGCCACCTGCTTTGGGGATGGCCGGGGATCGGTGATCGACCCCATGCGATTTATCACCGCGCGAGTCAGAGCCCGCCTTCAAGGAGAACCCGATCAAAATTCCTACACGCAACGACTCGTGGCCGAGGGGATCCCCAGGCTGGCGCAAAAGGTTGGGGAAGAGGCTCTCGAGGTAGCGTTGGCGGCCGTTCGGTATGGCGACCAAGAAAGCTCCGGTACCCGCCAGGCCTTAATTGGTGAGATGGCCGACCTCGTATACCACTTGGCGGTGTTGGCCGAAGGGGCGGGGGTTTCTTTTGAGGACGTGTCACGGGAACTTCAGCTCCGGGCGGATAGGCGCACCAATCCACGCTGATGCGCGGCAATGACGGCTTGGGTTCGATCGTACACGGCGAGTTTGGCCAAAATGTGGCTAATATGGACTTTAACCGTCTTTTCGCGAATGTTAAGCCGAGCGGCGATTTCCTTATTGGCTAGCCCCTCGGCCAACAAGGATAGCACTTCCGCTTCCCGCGGTGTGAGTGGCTCCTTTAGGGGGGGCGCCGTATCGTCGAGAATGGGGTCCCAGATTTTTCGCCCCTGAGACACTTGGCGAATCGCCGTCAACAAGTCATCAGGCCCTACCGTTTTATCGAGGTATCCCGCCGCTCCATGCCATTGGAGATATGTGAGCGCTTGGGGATCCCTGGAGGAGGTGAGAATGATGACTTTTATGGCGGGGTATTCGTGGGCGATCTGATCGAAGAGCGCCAGACCGTCGAGTTTAGCACCCAAGCTTAAATCGAGCAGGAGAACATCGGCCGGGCGCCGTGCGAGAGCGTCGAGGGCCTTCGGGCCGTTTTCTGCCTCTAAGGTAACTTCGATGTCATCCAAGGCGTCCAAAAATACCCGAAGCCCTTCTCGGACCACGGGATGATCGTCGACGATGGCAACGCGAATAGGTCGTGTCATAGGTGCCTCCGTTATCCGGTCGAGCCGGCAGCAAAGATGCGGACGGCTGTTCCATGACCGATGGTCGTGTCAATGCTCAGGCTCATCTGGTGTAAATTCGCCCGTTCGGTGAGCGTTTGGAGCCCGTGGTGACCGGGTGTGTGGATGGCCGGGTCAAACCCTGGACCCCAATCTCGGACTTCTAGCCACACACCCCCTGGACGTTCCTCCAGTGTCACTTGTACGGGGGCGCCAGCTGCATGCTTCAAGGCATTTTGCAGTGCTTCATCGAGCATGTGCAACAACGCCTCCTCTCTTTCTCCGGTCAGACCTACCGAAATCTCGGAAAGATCCCACTCTAAAGGCACCTCTAAGACATCTACTAGCCGTTGAAGCCGGTAGCGAATAGCGTCAGCGAGAGGCTGGCGGTTGGCACGTAGCGCGTCGACAAGTCGCCTCATGTCGTGCTGGCTTTCCTGTATGAGTTCTTCGAGGAGGGAGACGAGCGCGATCGCATCAACGTCGTTTCGCAAACGACCTTGAAGGGTGCGAGCCAGTAGGTGAGCGGAGAAGAGCCGCTGGCTCACCGAATCGTGCAAGTCGGCTGCTAATTCTTGACGCTCACGCCAACGGGCGGCGGCAAGCCCCTGATGATATAGGGCCACCTGATCCAGGAGCGCGGACACGTGCCAGGTGTAGGCGGAGAGCAGCTCCTGGTCAGCGGCGACAAACGCTTGGGGCGTGCGGGACTCTAGCCGAATTTGGTAATGAGTGCGCGGAATGTCGCGGGTCATCCCCGAACGGGCATCGGACAAGATGAGAGGCTCGATGGGGGGAAGCGCTCTATCGCTGGCGTCATGATAGGAATATTCCGGCTCCTCGGGGGACGGCGGTTTGGCCGCCTGGAATTTCAAATGGCCGTCCGATAGGAGCCCTACCGCGTCGTAGCCGAGACGTTCTTGGAAGAGTTGGATGGCACGGGCCAGTAGCGTGTCCTCCTCCATGATTCCGGTGAGGTCGCGAGCGACACCGGTGAGCGCCTCGAGGCGGTCTCTATGCAACGTCATGTTAGATACTAGGGCGGCCCGGTCGATGGTCACCGCCACGTGGTAGCCGATGGCACGGAGAAGGTTTAATGCCGGACCGGTAAAGGCCTGGGCTCCGCTAGCGGCCACGTTCAAAATTCCCAAGGGTTTGCCTTTCATGCGCATGGGGATCGACGCATGGAATTTGAGTCCTTGGCGATCGCCCACGGCATCTCGAAGACGACTGCAGCGAACTATGTTGACGGCGGTATCGAGACGACCCTTGACCAGGCGGTCTTGGCATTCACACCAAGACGACTTCAAGGCTCGGGCGTCGTTAATAGCTAACGCCGGCGGAAGTCCGCTAGCACCAACTTCCACGAAGGTCCCCCGGGTTGGATCGAAACGGAAAGCCCAGGCCGTTGTCAAACCCAACACATGGCTCAAGCGAGGCAAGATCGCATCCATCGCCTGGGCAATATCGTTGGCTTCGTTGAGGGCTTCTGCGATGTCCTTTAAGAGAACGGTCTCTTCACTTTCCGTAAGGCCGGAATGGATAGGCATTGGACCTCCCCGTTTTGCTTCCCGCTACAACGCGCACATAGCCTGCTGGCGCCCCCAAAAAGGCGGTCGCTAAGGGGCCCCGTCGGGGGCCTCTTAGACGCCGAAGATAGCGGCTGCAATAAGCGACAGAATACCGGCGGCAATGAGGCCTCCGATGACGCTTTCAATAAGATGAAAGATAACGGCAGCGACCATAATTGCACCTCCTTAGCGCTCTATGGCTATTATACCGCCGGTGGCCCAAGGGTCCAGCCAAATTGCTTGGCGCCGGTCTCCACAAGATATTCGGCGATTGCCAGGCACGAGGTAGCTCCGGGAGACGGGGCGTTCAGCACGAAAAGCAGGCGGTCGTCGCCAAGAAAACGGAAATCGTCGACCAGGGCACCCTGAGTATCAACGAGCTGGGCACGGATGCCCGAGGGACCCCATCGAACATCATGGGCGCGAAGATCTGGGACATAGCGTCTGGCTAAATGAAGGTAGGCGCGGGCGAGGTGATCCCGATACCATTCATCCATACCGGTTCGCCAATACCGGGCAAAAAGTCGCCAAGTGCCGAGAAAGGACAAGGATGCCAGGACGTCCCTGGTGTTCCACGCACCCCGATAGTTGCGCATGCGGTCAAAGGCCAGCACGGCGTTTGGGCCAATCCATACCGCATCATCTTTTAGCCGGCGGGTGAAATGCACTCCCAAGAACGGTAAGTTGCTGTCGGGCACGGGGTAGACCAGCGAACGAATCCACGGATTTTTGGCGGCGGAAAGGATCAGATAGTCCCCGCGGAAGGGGAGCATGCGCGCGTCGAGGTGGTAGCCGGCCGTCTCGGCTAAGCGGTCGGTCTGAATGCCTGCGGCAACAATCACCTGGCGCGCAAGGAAATCGCCGGTTGGGGTCAAAACTCGCACCTGGCTCAACTCCCTCACAAGACGCACGACAGGCATTCCTGTTCGGATCACGTGGCCCTGAGTGGTTAATAATTCGGCGAGTTTTTGGGCCACGTCGGGAAAGTAAACGATGCCGGTGGCCGGTGAGTGGATGGCGCCCACCCCTTTGACGTGGGGCTCGATTTCCGAGATGGCCTCGGCAGGGATGCGCCGAATTCCCGGCACTTGATTGGCGAGGGCGTTTTGATAGAGGTTATCCAGTCGGGGAAGTTCCTCGTCGGAGGCCGCCACAATAATTTTTCCCGACAGGCGATAGGGGATATGATAAGTCTCCAGAAAAGGAAACAAGAGGTCGCGGCCGCGTTTGGTCAACCGAGCTTTGAGGGAGCCTGGCGCGTAATACACTCCCGCATGGATTACACCGCTATTGGTACCCGTTTGATGAATG
The DNA here is from genome assembly GCA_027343765.1 of Sulfobacillus sp. GTDB lineage: Bacteria > Bacillota > Sulfobacillia > Sulfobacillales > Sulfobacillaceae > Sulfobacillus_B. The sequence goes on along the minus strand of DAHWKG010000236.1, from coordinate 24,016 downwards.
GATAGGCGAGGCTCTCGCTCTAAAATTAGAATGCGGCTGTCGCGACGGCGCCGGGCCACTTCCCAGGCTGTGGCGAGTCCGATGATGCCGGCGCCGACAATAATGACATCAAATTGTTCGGCCATGACGACCTCCTTAATCCATGCCCATGACTTTCCCAAGCACTCCGATGGCAAGCGCGGCTAACACCGCGACGCCAAGATTACGCAGACGAAAGCTTAACAGGCCCGCCACCGCGAGCGCTAGAAGTGTGACCCCGTTGAGCTGGTGAAGGCTATCAACCAGGAGAACGGTAAAAGCGGCAGGGGCGACAAAGGATAGCCAGCGGGCCATCCCCGGGGGCATCGGCTGGCGACCGGCGAACACCCAAGGCACACTCCGTTGCAGATATCCCAAGAGCCCTATACCCAAAATCCACGCCCAAGGCATTAGGGAGCCTCCCGTCTTCGCGTGGCGTACCAACCGAGAGTCGCCCCCACCACGATGGGAACCACCGCAAATCCGGCGGGCCACTTTTCCAGGCGGCCCAAGGCCGCCAGTATTAAAGCCGAAGCCACGGCCCAAACATCTCCCGACGCCTTGATGCGCGGAGCCAAGAGGGCGATAAAGAGGGCAGGCAAGGCTAGAGCAAAAGGCCCTAGCCAGGGACGGGGAACAAGCTGGGTCCCCAGCGCACCGGCCAGGGTTCCGCCGAGCCATCCCAAGTAGAGCACTACGGAAAGCCACGCAAAGTCCCGACGCGACAGGGACGGATTCAGCCCTGCGGCGTAGAGTTCGTCGGTCAGGAAAAAGCTCAATACGGCCCGATACCATCGCGGCCATCCCGGGCGTTCCGCCTCCAAATGGGGCCCATAAAGCATATGCCGGAGATTAAGGGCAAACGCCATGCCCAGAACGACGACAAACGGCGGGTTTAAAATCATCAAGCCAAGGAGAGCGGACTGTAGGGCTCCGGAATAGATAAAGAGCGAAAGTCCGAGCGTGGTCCAGAGGCTCCAATGCATATAGGTGCCAAGTGATCCGATGGCCATGGCCGCCGGAATGTAGCCGAGTAAGGCCGCTGCAATCATGAAGGTTGGCCACCCCAGTTGAGCACACTCTCAAGGACCCGCCAGGCCTCGGATACTCCCTCGGTCACCGGAGAGCTTCCGAACCCCGGCGTCCAGGCGTGGAATAATTCATCACTCACGACCATCAGGGCGGCTACTTGAAGGCCGATCGCCTCGCCCACATGAAAGTAACAGGCGGTTTCCATGTCAACTAAATCACAGCCCTGCTGACGGAATTCTCTTATTTTCTCGGCCGTTTCGCGGTAGACGGCGTCCGTCGTCCAAAGAGCCGCGGTGCGGCCAGGCAACGCCTTCATGAGTCTTGCCGTCATGTCATGGTTTGGCAGGGCCCACCCAGACCTGAAGTAATGGCGTGATGTGCCCTCGTCGCTCAGCGCACGACCTACGGGGACCACCGTGCCAAGAGGAAACTCTTCTCGGAGACTGCCCGCATACCCGAGAACCCAAAGGCGGCGGGCCCCTGCGGCTTTGAGCTCTTCGATGGTTGAGGCGGCGTGAGGAGCCCCAATGGGCCCTCTTATGAGGGTGCCGTGGGCATTGGCTCGTACGGGGCCAGGAAAAAGGCGAATGCGTGGTTCCTCCATCTCCCAGACGGCGCCTTTTGATTGGGGCTGACCCACATAGGTGATGAGGACATCCTCTTGAATGCCTAAATCGCCTCTATCCCCATGGGTAAGGCCAAGGACAAAGTCAAGAAATTGATTTGCCGTAAAATGTGGGGTGTCTCTCATCGCCATTCCTCCTAGCTCCATGATCCGACTCATTCGGCGGGTTAAGCGGGAAATCCTCTGCTCCGTTCAAAGAAAAAGCGAACACCTTAGGTTGAGTGCGGCCCATCCTATTTTAAGGATTGCTGGAGGAGGCGGGTCAATCCGTATGACCAAGGATTAAGCTCTGTAGGCTGGATTCCAAGCCGGCTGGACCATCTGAGGATGTCATGGTCTCCGAATGCGCGAGGAACAGAACCTAGGCCATGCCGGCCCCGCGCCGTAGCTAAACCATGGCCCCGCGGGTGAGCGGAGTCATGGTCTCGAGAATCGTGCAATTGCAGGAGAACGGTTAATACCGGTTAGTTCCCCATGGGCTGTCCGGTGAGGATTCATGTGTCCATCTGAAACTATAGCTGTAGCTCCAACCGTCTCCATACCCGCTACCGTACCCGTATGTTCCGCCGTAGCCATTGCCATATCCATAACCACTACCGTAGCCCCCTGTGTATCCACTTCCCGGACCATACCGGCTTCCAGGAATGGTCGAGTAGCCTGGATTCGTGACGATCGTGCCGGGCGAGGACTCCGGGCTGGATGGGAGATTCCCGTACACCGTGTTTACGGTAATGGCATTCGTACCCCTAAGTCTCGCCGGTTGGGCCAAGAGTTGCCCATTTTGGCTATACAAGGACACCGTTTGTAACGACCCAGGACTCATTTTAGCAAGGGGTATGTTATTCGCCTTGACCTGGGTCATCTTGGTCCCGGAAACGGGGGCCAACGGAGCCACTCCGCTTCGGGTGGTGGGAGCTTCGGTAATCCAGTCCGCTGAGGTTTCGACGCGGGAGGCCTGGCGTTGTGTCAGCGTGACCACTTTGTCGATAAGGGGGCCCGCATAACCCTGGGCTGTCAGGCGAAGGCGCCAAGTATCCCGGCCGTCGGGCTCGATTTTGGCCGTGACCCGAGTGCCCTCCGGTACGCTGGCCGACTCCCGAGCGGAGGAGGGCAAGTCTTCCCAAAACACTGTGGTTGTGGCCTGACCTTGGCTGTTCGGGGTGGTAATGGTGCCAATTTGAATCAGTTGGCCCGACTGCATCCCCCCCAGACCGATCCACTCAGCGACGGAGTCGTTCGGGTTAGACGCCAACTGAGCGAACGTGGGGGCCTTCCATGAGGCTTGCACACTTGTTTCGTGAGTTCCGGACTGCACCACGCCAGCCCAATTATAGGAACTGGCGGTTGTTTGCACCGTCGATACTTGCGTTGGAAGCGCAGTCCCCGACCCCGATGGGGAAGAAGAAATTGGGAGCGGAGGCCAATCGGTGGGTTTCGTGCGAACGGTGACGCTCGGTGCTTGGGCCATCCGATAGGTGTGCATCACGATCGGCACCACGTGCAACGATAGGCCGTAGGCGCTAAAACCGAGCGCACCCAAGCCTAGAAGCGCCACGATATTTTTTGCTCCCATGATCATCCCCGTCCTTCGTGTCCGAGTGTTATCCTTATCGGACCATGAATTTATTGCCAAATCATTTCGGTCGGGAATTTCCGGTGTCGGGAAGAACAGCTTCTGATTTGGAAGAGGGGAGCGACCTGCTAGCCGTAAAAGGAGCGGATGGTGGGCCGACAATTTAGTTCGGTGACGTTTAAAGAAGACTTTGAATCAGAGCCGGCAATCCACGTAAGTTTTCTAGAACGAAATCCGGACGAACGACGGTGGGACTCCACGGATCGATCCGGTCGAGTTCTTGGGCGGATACGCCAATCAGGACACCCAGTCGATGGCTTCGGTGGGCCACTAGCACATCATGGGATAAGCGATCGCCGATGTGTACCACACCAGGGCTTAGGGCATCCATTATTCGGCTATCCGGCTTGGCCCTTAATGTCACGTCGGGGGTTACGATTCGCTCGAAGAGATAGTCCCACCCGAGCGCCTCTAAGTAGGGACGCTGGAAGGGCAAAAAGCCATTGGTGACGAGCCCCAGCCGTACAGGAAGGCGTTTGATCGCCATCAGCGTGGATAGCGCCCCTGGAAGCACTAACGGGGTGACGGCGGAAGCCGGCGGCCGCGTGGGCAAGGGGAGGGGAGGGAGTCCGAGTGTTCCGGCAATGTCGGTCCAGTCAAAAGACGAGACCCAGCGCCCAGATCGCCAGCGACGTTCGCCTTCCCGGCGGAATTGTCCCCACAGGCTTCGCCATTCCTGACCGACGGTCGCCTGCAACCAGGGACCAAAGTGCAGTCGCCAATAGGGGTTTCGAACCAGCGTATTGTCGAGGTCGAAGGTGACCCAAGGTCTCATTCGCTCACCCGTTGGTAGCGGATGAGATTGCCGTCATGAAGCCTGGCCACCTCGTCCGTGGACACCAGATACTCGAGATGAGCCAGCGTTTCACCGAGGGCGAAGCGCCACTGATAATCATCTAAAGGCCGTCGGGAAAAGAGCCAGGGTGTCACGTGGTAGGCATCCATGGGTTCTTCCTCAAGAATCTGCAAGAGGTCCTGGTTACGGGTTTGGTGATGACGAGTTAGCTGACCGACTCGCTCCTGGACGTTCTCAATCTCGTTTTCATGGGCGCCCAGTCCACGGACCGGCCCCAGGGTCTTAAGGTATTCGAGAGACTCTAGATAGCGGCCCAAGGGATTCGGCTCGCCGTTCGGCCAAAGACTGACATTTGGGGTGATACGCGATAGCACTTGATCGCCCGTGAACAGGATCTGTTCCTCCGCTAAGAACACCAGCCCCTGATGATCGGTGTGGCCGCCTTGCTCGAGGAAGCGGAACTGTACGCTACCTATCGTTTGGATCTCTCTATCGGTTATCCGGCGTATGGTGGTCGGGAGGGTGAGGGTTCGGCGAAAGGCTTGATCAAGGCGAATCCATCCGTCCACTAAGGCATCAGGGACGCCATGGGCATGATAAAAAGTACGGACTCGGTCCTCATCGTCCGACTTCGGGCGTATATACCGCTCGGCCGTATCTGCATCACCCGACATCATGGCCACCGGAGCCTCTAGACGATCGCTCAGCCAGGCCGCTAAGCCAATGTGATCCGGGTGGCAATGGGTGACAAAGATGAGACCGGTGTGACCTTCGAGAGGGTAGCGCTTTAAGGCGAGGTCCCACTCTTCGCGGGCTTCAGGGGTGTCCATGCCGGCATCGACCACCAGCCATCCGGCACCGGTGTCCACGGCATAACAGTGGGTGTGCTTGACCGGCAAGGGGACTGGAACATCAATGCGGGCAACGGTAACAATGGAAGAATTAGACATCACGCCACTCCTTTGGTTGATCGTATCAAATATATTGTAATACAACTGCCGCCTGAGGAGCGACCTCCAAATCAAAGCATAAATATACGTCGATAGATCTAAAAACATGAGAATTTTGCCGTCGGTTCGTGTATAAAACGTCAGTTTACTGAATTCCATTCCTTGAAGCTCCACACCACGCTCGGGTTCCTTGCGCAATAACACCCGGTCAAGTCCAGAGACATAGGGGCTTTTCTCTGTGATATCTCCCGGAACATAAAGGAGGGCGTCGCCTGCCAAAAAATATATCCATACGGTGAGCGTTCGACTCCTGTGCGGTACACACCGCGGTCCGGCGGCTGTTCCGCGCGATCGAGGTGGTAGTTGAAGAGCTTCGGGAGCGTCTAACCCCCTTAGGGTTTCCGCGGTTCAAGTAGCGGTGGGGCAAGGGAGCTATCTTCAACAATGGGTGGTCCATGAACGGCTTAATTTTGTGGGTTAGGGGGAGTCCCGGGCGCCGCCAGGGCCCGGGCGGTCGAGGGCCCTCGGCGGGAGAACGGCTCTTGGGGCCCCGCGTACTCATCGTTGAGGGGTGGCGGGGCAGGGGATTGAGTCTTTCTTAATGAACGGTTGCCCGTGGTCGCGAACGGCGGCGCCCAAGACGGGCTGGCCAAGGGTGCCGTGGGTCGCTGGCTATTGGGGTAGGTCACGGGTGTGCCCCGCCCCCCGAGCGAGCGTTTTCACCGTGGTTAGGGCTTCGGGGCCCATGGGACCCCGCGCGTGGAGCTTCTGCGTACTGATTCCCATTTCCCCACCGTATCCAAACTGAAAGCCATCGGAAAAGCGCGTGGAGGCATTCCAGTACACAACTGCGGCGTCTACTTCCGCCAAAAAGCGTTGTCCGATGGAATAGTGCTCGGTGACGATGGCCTCGGAATGGTGACTGCCGTATTGGGCGATGTGCTCGAGTGCCTGGTCGAAGTCATCCACGACCCGCGCTGCTAAGTGTAGACCAAGATATTCTTCCGCCCAGTCTGATTCCTCTGCTGGGTAGGCCTCAATGAGGCCACACACCGTTGGGTCCCCATGCCAGACCACACCATAGGGCTTCAATCGCGCGTAGGCCATCGGAAGCCAGTGGTCCTTGAGGCTTTGATGCACCAGCAGCGTTTCTAAGGCATTGCAGACGGCAGGGCTCGACACTTTGCCGTCTTCCAAGATATTGAGTGCCATATCGAGGTCGGCCGCTTGGTCCACGTACAAGTGGCAATTACCGACGCCCGTTTCGATGACGGGTACGGTAGCGTTGGCCACCACGTCCTGGATGAGTCCGGCGCCCCCGCGGGGAATGAGGAGGTCTAGCCCAGGGAGATGCATCAGTTCTCGAGCCAGATGCCGATCAGGGTCGTCCAGCATGACCACCAGGGATGAGGGGAGACCGTTTTCCTTTAAGGCCTGATGCCAAAGACTGGCCAGGAGAGCATTGCTGGTGTCGGCCTCGCGACCCCCTCGAAGAATAATGGCGTTGCCGCTCTTGATGGCCAGCGCCACCGCCTCGACGGTCACGCCTGGTCGACTTTCATAGATGATGCCGATAACGCCCAATGGCACCCGGATCTGCTCCAAGGTTATTCCGTGCACGGTTTTCCAGAGCCGTCCGGAGCCTAATGGGTCGGGAGCTTGGCGCAACGAGGCGAGGCTCGCCCGGAGGCCTTGAAGCTTCTCAGGAGTGAGTCGGAGCCGCGAAAGGCGCGCTGGGGGGATTTCAGCGGCTTCGGCACGGCGAATGTCCTCACCGTTCGCCTCCAATATGGCGGCCGCGTTTGTTTCCAGTAGCGACTCCATGGCGTTCAAAATACCGTTTCGGTCGGCCAGTGGTATCGACGCTAAGGTTCGGGCGGCCAACTTGGCGTTAGCAAGTTGTTGCGTCAGCATGCCAGACCTCCTTTCGGGCCTCAAATCGGGTGCCGAGGCCATGATGATTCTGTCTGAGGCACGACCATACCTCTGGATGATGCCCCGGCATGAGCCAGGTCTCAATGCCGCCCTCTTGAGCGATAGCCGCCGCTTTTAACTTGCTCACGATGCCTCCTGAGCCCTGTGGGCCGGGCCGTCCTTGGCCAAATTGCCCAAAATGATGCTCGGTGACCCAGGAGAGGCGGGCAACCTTAATGGCATTAGGATTAGTCTCGGGATTGTCAGTGTACAGCCCATCGACGTCCGACAAAATAATGAGCTGGTCTGCCTGTAGGAGGCGCGCAATGGCAGCCGCCAAGGTGTCGTTGTCGCCCACAGCGGGACAGGTGGCGTCATTGCCGTTGATTAAGGGAATGACCCCGGCGCTCAGCAGGGAGGTAAGGGTGTCGCGTAAGAATTCGACCTGGTCGGGATGCGACAAGAGAGCGGGGGTAAGTAACATCTGGGCACTATGATAGGGCAAAAGCGCATCTTGATAGTGAGCCATCAGTCGACTTTGCCCAAGTGCCGCCAACGACGGGCGACTTAAAGAGCGTGACCGCGATAACGCCCGACCGAGGCTTACCGCCCCGGAAACGACTAGGATAATGGCGTCCCCTTCTTGCATTAACTGTTTGACGCCGCGAGCAATGGCCGCCAAACGATCGCGTTCGACGGTGCCGCGCGGTGAAAGCAATGTGGAAGTGCCAATCTTGATAACCCGTGTCATTCATTCTCTCCCCCTCGGTGTGAATAAATATACAACAGGTGGAATGGAATTACTACCGTAAATTTCTGTTGGGGAGTTGCAAAATGGATGGAAGGCTAAACGGCCAAGAAATTCCCGTGATAATGGGTCGGAATCTCCCCCCGCGAGGCGACTACCGCGACATATACCGTCCCGGTTGTCCGTTATTGGCTTTGGCTGGGTGACCGATGTGGGGCCGCTCCCAGTTCTGACCGTTTCGCCTGGGACATACCTTAGTGGCGAGGATGGACAGGAGGGATTTCGTTGGCTGCCCTATGGCATACCCTGAAACCCGACGAGGCGCTTATTCAGCTTCGGTCGGACGGCGAACGGGGCTTGGCCCCCCAGGAAGCGGAGCGGCGTTTGGACGAGTATGGCCCCAACGCTTTAAAAGAGGCCCGGAAGACCTCGCCCGTGGAAATCTTTATCGCCCAGTTTAAAGACTTCATGGTGATGGTCCTGTTGGCCGCGACCGTGATTTCGTTTCTATTAGGTGAGACCGGAGACGGTATTACCATTGTCGCGATTGTGATTATGAATGCGGTGTTGGGGTTTATGCAGGAGTACCGGGCGGAGAAGTCAGTCGAGACATTACGGGCCTTGACAGCCCCGGAAGCACGGGTGGTTCGGGGTGGTGAACTCATGGAGATTCCCGCACGAGATTTGGTGCCCGGTGACCTTATCGAGTTGGAAGCGGGCGATCGGGTGCCCGCTGACTGTCGATTGATTGTCCAAGCGGGGCTGGAAACCGAGGAGGCGGCCCTAACCGGCGAATCTACCTCGGTTAAGAAAAGTCTTGGGGACATTGCGGATCCCGAGGCACCATTGGCCGAGCGCGTCAACATGGTGTTCATGGGGACCACCGTTTCGCGGGGCCGGGCGCGCGCTCTTGTCACCGCCACCGGGATGGCCACCGAAATGGGAACAATTGCCCACTTAATCCGTGAAGCGGTCGAGGATCAAACTCCCTTGCAGCGGAGGTTGGAGCAACTGGGACGGGTTTTAGTCATTTTGTCCCTCTTGATCGTAGGGGTCGTGGTGGTCACTGGGCTCTTGCGCGGCGAGCCCCTCTATCAGATGTTTCTGACCGGCGTTAGCTTGGCGGTGGCCGCCATCCCTGAGGGCCTGCCGGCCATCGTGACCATCGCGCTCGCCCTCGGCGTTCAGCGGATGATTCGGGCCCACGCCATTGTGCGGCGACTCCCGGCTGTGGAGACGCTGGGCTGTACGACCGTGATTTGCTCGGATAAGACCGGAACCCTGACCCGAAATCAAATGACGGTGACGGATATATGGGTCAATGGTCAACGCATGAGACGCGACCTGGATGGATCGGGATTCCTAAAAGCCGAGGGCAAGGCCCGGGGGGCCATGGAGCATCTCCTTAGAGGGGCGGCATTATGCAATAATGCCCGCCTGGCCAGGGAAGGCGGCTCGTCCGATGCCGAGGGCCAAGGCGACCCCACGGAACTCGCCTTGCTTGCCGCGGCGCTGGACGTTGGTCAAAAACCGTCGGCGTTGGCCCGGCAATACGCGCGTGTTGGGGAAATACCCTTTGAGTCAGAGCGGCAACGCATGGCGGTGGCCGTCAAGAATCCTGCCAACCAGTCAATGGTCTACGTCAAGGGTGCGGCCGACGTCCTTCTTCCGCGGTGCCGATTTATCGAACTCGACGGCCAGGTCCTACCGCTTGACGAGGGGCGGCGCCGGGAAGTCATGTTGGCAAATGACGCCATGGCGGAAGACGCCTTGCGCGTGCTCTTAGTCGCCTATCGTCCGCTACGGGCTAACGAGGACCCGGAAGGCTGGGAGAGTGAACTCATCGCATTGGGGCTCACAGGAATGATTGATCCGCCGCGGCCTGAGGCGATGGAGGCGGTTCGGCACGCTCATCGCGCAGGGGTCCGGACGGTGATGATTACCGGTGACCATCCTAATACGGCAAAGGCTATCGCGCGGCAACTGGGCATGCTGCAATCGGACGATGAGGTGGTGACCGGGCGGCAGTTGGACCAGCTGAGCGAAGAAGAACTCATCGAGCGTGTGGATCGGATTCGGGTTTATGCCCGCGTGTCGCCGCCTCATAAGCTTCGCGTGGTGCGGGCCTGGAAATCCCGAGGTCAGGTGGTGGCGATGACCGGGGATGGGGTAAATGATGCACCCGCCGTCAAGGAGGCTGACATTGGTGTGGCCATGGGTATGACTGGAACCGATGTCACCAAGGAAGCCTCCGCCATGATCCTCACAGACGACAATTTTGCCACCATCGTGCGGGCCATTGAGGAGGGCCGGGCCATTTACGACAATATCCGCAAATTTATCCGCTATCTCTTGTCCTGCAACGTGGGCGAAGTGCTTGTCATGTTCTTAGCTGCCTTTATGGGCTTGCCTCTGCCGCTATTGCCGATTCAAATTCTCTTTGTGAACTTGGTGACTGATGGGCTGCCGGCGATGGCCCTTGGCATCGACCCGCCCGCACCCGGGGTGATGGACCGGCCACCGCGCCCACCTAGCGAGTCAATTTTCGCGCGGGGACTCGGCACAAAAATCGCCTTCCGTGGTATTTTGATTGGTGTCAGCACCTTAGCCGTGTTCGCACTGTCTTTGGGCCCTTGGGGTCTTGGTCTTCGCGAAGCTCGCAGCATGGCCTTGGCCACGCTTATCTTGAGCCAGTTGCTTCATGTGTTTGATGCCCGAGCGGAGGACCGCAGCTTTCTGGAAGTGGGTCTTTTGTCCAATCCTTGGGCGGTCCTGGCGGTCCTCTCGTCCATCGGCATGTTGCTGGCTGTTATCTATATCCCGTGGCTTTCGCAGCTTTTCAAAACCGACCCCTTGGCTCTCGGTGATTGGCTGATTGTGTTTTTGGCGTCGGGATTTGTGCAGCTCTTGGCGGCCGTCCGCGATGTGGTATTGCGGCCCCTCAGGCGCGTCATGCGGGCACCAGCCCGATAGGGAAAGGAGACTCTCGTGCGGCGAACCTTTTGGAAGATGCATGGATTAGGCAACGATTATCTCTATTTCGATGCTCGCACGTCAGACGCGCGGGCAGAGGATTGGTCGGCGCTAGCGCGGAGCATCTGCGACCGCCACTTTGGGGTGGGGGCGGATGGGATTATTCTCATCGGCGCTCATCCGGAAGTGGATGCGACCATGCGTATCTTCAACGCCGACGGCAGCGAATCAGAAATGTGTGGAAACGGGTTGCGGGCCTTGGCTAAATGGCTCTATGACCGGGGCCTCGCTGGGGCCCAGCAGACCATTCTTACCGGTGCCGGCCGGCTTTATCCAGAGGTGGTGGAGACGGTCCAAGGGAAAGCCAAGACAATCCGCGTCAACATGGGGGTGCCCCGCTTTGAGGCCGACAATCTCGGGGGCTCTTTCTGGGAAGAAGAGATCCAAGTGCGGGAATCCACCTTTGTTGCCAGCGCCGTCTCCATGGGGAATCCTCACTTAGTGATTTTCGGACCCCGATGGGACGAAAAGACCATGGCTCAGTGGGGTCCGCTATTGGAAAACCATCCGCACTTCCCGAACCGGATTAATGTCCATTCGGCAGAAGTTATGGGGAAAGATGAGATCCACATGCGCCACTGGGAACGAGGAGCCGGACTGACGCTAGCCTGCGGAACGGGGGTGGCGGGGACAGCGGCTGTTGCCATCCGCCTCGGTCGGGTCGCGTCACCGGTAGCGGTGGAGGTTCCCGGTGGGCACCTGGTGGTGGAGTGGGCGGGCTCGTCCGCCCCGGTTTACTTGACGGGTCCCGCCGAAGAAGTGTTCGAAGGCTTGTATCCTGTGGATTGAAGGGTGTGGCTATTGGGGCGACGGCGATTCTCGCCGCCGCTTTTTTCGACGCTCATAGAGATACCAGAGGACTAAGAGTACCACCAATCCAATGATGACAGGCACCTCGTAGTGTTTGGTTGCCATCAGAGCGCGAGCTACGTGCGGTCCTAGGATATAACCGACGGTTACCGCTAATAGGGCCCAAATGAGAGATCCTGCCACGGTATAGAGTAAAAAGCGCCAATAGGGCATCTCGAACAGCCCAGCAGGATAAGAGATAACGGCGCGGACCCCAGAAATGATGCGGCCAATCAGGACCACAATGTCTCCGCGCTTTTTAAAGTAGTTTTCCCAATAGGCGAGGCGCTCGGGGGTACGGAACAAAAAGCGAAAGTATTTTAGCATGACGCGCCGCCCGCCTAGCCGGGCGAGCCAATAGGCGCCTGTGGCGCCGACGGTACTGCCGGCGACCGCCATGAATATCACCAGGGGGTAGCTAAAACGGTGATCCCAGATGAGATATCCTGAAAACAACAGAATAATCTCGTCCGGGCTGGGGAACCCGAAGCATTCCACGAGCAGGACTAGAAAAATGGCTATAACACCGATGTGATGCAGTAGGCCGGTCACGGAGTTGAATAGCGTTAGCAAACAAGCTCTCCTCTATGGGAATTCGGGTGTCACCCGGTCGATAATGGGCTCAGTATAGCACAAACCTCGGGGGAAAAATTTTTACCGACCGAGTGAGAAAATGGGCGCCTGGGTAAACTATGGGAGCAGGGGGGATGCTCTCGTGGATTCACGAAAATGGTACGCCGTAGCAGCCATAACGGGGGGAGCCATCGCACTAGCCGTGTATCTGGCACCCTACGCTGACGCTCGCCAAAGTCTCGCACCACTCAGCGTCAATGCCATTCTTAAAAAGAGCTGGTCTTCCCTTGACCGGGTACCTTTTGGAGAGACACTCAGCTACCAAAATAATTTGCTGCCGGCCGGCATCAATCTTGCCGGTTTGGTGGACTTGCCTCTACCAAGCGCCAGCGTGACAACCATCAACCTCTATCAAAACTCACCGCGGTCATGGCGGTTAGAGGAAATGAGCCGGGGCGGTGCCGTGGTCGGGGTGGTTGCCCGAGACAATGATCGGCTGGTCACGTATCGGAGCGCCGTGAATCAGCGAACCTTTGAGGTGCTACCTGAGTCGGCTCGCTCCGCGTGGAGTCTTTGGCAGGTGCCGCGTCCGACCTTGTGGCGGAAGGATTGGGTGGGTCGGGCCTCCCGCACCCGTATTGCGGGTGTGCCCGCCTACCAGGTGACGCTTCGCCCCAAAGCGGGTGACACGCTCTTTGGATCGGTTACCTATTGGTTTCAAGGGCGGTATTTCGTGCCCATGGGGGTCGAAGTCAAGGATCGGGCCGGGAGAACGGTATTTCGGGCCAAGACCTCCGTGTATACCCAAGGAGCTCCGGGGAGTGCGGCCAATCCGCCTTCCGCGGGGCGTTTGGTTGCCTGGCACGTGGCGACGGGCCTGGCTCATCTGGGCACCCAATTCACCGGACCAAAAGTGCCGGTCCATTCGCTACCGCCGAGGCTCGGGCCCCTGAAGGAGATTAACGAACGTCGGATGGGGGCGAACGCCATGGCCGTATACGGGGATGGGCCCGGGCGAGTGATAGCGCTGGTGACTCCGCCCCGGCCTTTTCAGGGTAAAGATGTCCACGGTCTCTTACAGCCAGTGCCGGGAGTCAAGGGGTTCCGTGGCGTCACAGATGGCGTCTTCAGTGTCGTGACGTTTGCTTGGGGCCATGAAGAAGTGACTCTCTTAGGCAGCCGTTCGCAAATTCAACTAGCGAGGTGGGCGAAGGCGGAATGGCGGTAGCGGTCGAGGTCAGAAACCTTAGAAAAACTTACGGGTCAAAGTGGGCCTTGGACGGCGTATCATTCACGGTGCCCAGGGGTGCCATGCTCGGCTTAGTGGGACCGAACGGCGCAGGTAAATCGACCCTCTTGCGCACCTTGCTGGGATTGGTTCGTCCCACGGAAGGAATGGTGCTATATAACGGGGATTCGCTATGGCCCGACCCGTGGCCGCTTATGCCTCAGGTCGGGGGCTTTGTCGACAGTCCCCGTTTTTTTCCCTATTTATCGGCGAAGGAAAATCTGACTCTATTAGCCGATTTGAGCGGCACGCCCGTAAACCGGGTCATGGAGGTGCTACAGTACGTTCACCTCACTGATGAAGCTGACCGGCGGGTCGGCGGGTATTCCCATGGGATGCGGCAAAGACTCGGAATCGCCGCTGCGTTGATGAAGCGACCCGGGCTTCTTATTTTGGACGAGCCTCAGGACGGTCTCGATCCGGCCCGACTGGAGGAAATGCGCCGTCTCCTACGTGAGGTGCGCCGTGAGTTCGGGTGCACCATCATTATGTCCAGTCACGCGATTGCCGACGTGGAACGGCTCTGCGATCGCATTGCGGTGTTTTCCCAAGGCCGGATCCGTTACGTGGGCCCGGCGAGCCAACTGGGCGCGGGTCTGGTGGAAGATGTGATTTGGGATATCACTCCGGTCGATCGGGCCCTAGACCTCCTACAGGCTTTAGGAATTCGAGCCCGTCTCTTGGACGATGGGCGAATCGTGGCCCCCTGGGACAGGGGTTGGGACCTTGCCGAGGTCAACCAGGCGTTGGTTATGAAGGGAGTTCGGATTGCTACTGTCATGCGGCAGGCGGAAAGTCTGGAATCACGCTTACTGGCCTATTTGGAGGGGGAGCATGTGGACATACGTTAAATGGGAGATTCGGCGGCTCAGACGGCAGCCTCGTTTTTGGGCCTCTTTGCTGGGCGTGGCAGTCATCGGCGGACTGTTCGCCTACGGCTACCGCGAGATGCATGGTAAAACCCTAGCGGTGTCGAGCGTGGGAGCGGGGATTGGCAATGGGTTTTTGGTGCCCGTTTTGGCGCTTAGTCTGTCGTCCAGTATTTTGCTGCCATTCTTAGTGGCGCTCTTTGCCGGGGAGAGCTTGTCGGGGGAGCGCCAGTCAGGCACCTGGGCGACCTTGTTGGCGCAGGGCGTCAATCCCTGGAGTTTATTTTGGGCCAAGAGTTTGGTGGCCTGGGCCTATGCCATCGGGGTCACTTTGTTGCTCACGGCATCTAGTCTCTTTGGGGGCTGGGTGATCTTCGGTCTTCATGCCTCGGCGCTCCCCTCGGGGGTGATGGCGAGCGCCCCGGCTTTCTGGCGCCTTCTTGTCATCAGTGCTGCATATGCTGCCTCAGGGCAGATGGTGGTGGCCACCTTCTCGCTCGTGGTGGGGGCATTTTGTAAGACCAGTCTCTCCGCCTTGATGATCTCCATGGGCACCCTCATCGTCCTGGCAATGTTGGGCGATTTGCCTGTTTGGGGTGCGGTGCGGAGGCTGTTCTTCCCCAGTTACTTCTCCCGCATTACCGACGCCTTAACATTCCCCACCAACTGGACCCCTCTAAATCACGGGCTTCTCGTCTATGCGATCTATTGTCTCGGGTTTTTGGCGCTCATTCTCTGGTTTCAGCCGTTTCGCGACTAGGCGTCTTGGATTGACATCGAGACGCGGATTCCGTACGATTACCAACGAAAGCGGCAGAGGCGCACGTGTCGAGGGAGGGTCCTTTTGGATATAAAATTGGTCAATATTGGCTTTGGCAATATTGTCTCCGCCAATCGGATCGTGGCCATCGTCAGCCC
This sequence comes from Sulfobacillus sp., assembly GCA_027343765.1. GTDB lineage: Bacteria > Bacillota > Sulfobacillia > Sulfobacillales > Sulfobacillaceae > Sulfobacillus_B. Next base: position 8,770 of record DAHWKG010000236.1, on the reverse strand, counting down.
AGACTCTGCGCCCATAAAGCGCATCATCACAGAAGCCCGCGATCGCGGGGTGTTGATTGACGCGACTTACGGGCGGCGGACACGGGCCGTCATCATGACGGATAGTGACCACGTAATTCTATCCGCTGTGCAACCGGAGACGGTGGCCAATCGATTGACTAGCCGTCCGGCGGATACGGACGACGAGGATGAGGAGGACGAGGACTAAGGTGGCCAATCCGGTATCAGTGGAAGAATTGGTGAGCCAGACCAAGAGCAAGTACGCACTGGTGGTAGCGGCGGCACGTCGCGGGCGGGCCATCATGGATGGATATCAGCCACTGGTGCAGGTGAATGCCACCAAGCCGGTGACGATTGCATTAGAAGAAATTCATCGTGGGTTGGTGTCCGTTGAGGTGCCCCCGGCCGGCATCAAGTAATGCGCGTCATCGTGGCGGTATCCGGTGGTATCGCCGCCTATAAATCGTGCGAGGTGGTCAGTCGCTTAATCAAGCGAGGCCACGACGTGCGGGTGGTCATGACCCCAGCGGCGGCACAATTTGTGGCGCCGCTCACTTTTCGGGCGCTCTCCGGGTATGGGGTGGGGATTCACAGCGACGATGAGCCCGAGGGCCCGTTGTCCCATGTGGCGTTGGCCCATTGGGCCGAAGCACTCATTATCGCTCCAGCCAGCGCTTCGTTAATGAGCCGCCTGGCCCAAGGTCGTGCGGAGGATCTAGTGAGCTTGGTCTATTTGGGCTTTCGTGGGCCAGTGATTATGGCGCCGGCGATGGAGCCGGAAATGTGGTCGCATCCGAGCACGCAAAGGAACGTGACGGTTCTTCAGCAAGACGGTGTCCATCTGGTAGGACCAAATGAAGGACGCGTGGCGTCGGGCCTAGAAGGGCTGGGCCGGATGGCCGAGCCCTGGGAAATTATTGCGGCTTTCGACGAGGTCAGGGCTCCGAAAGACTTGGACGGCCTCGGTATTCTCATTACGGCGGGACCCACCTGGGAGCACTTCGACCCCGTGCGTGTATTGACCAATCCGTCGACGGGCTTAATGGGGGTCACAATGGCCAATCAAGCAGTGCGGCGCGGAGCACGGGTGGTGCTGGTCACCGGGCCGGGGGTCAGTTTCCCGGTCGACCCGCGGGTGATTCGGGAAAAAGTAGTGAGTGCCTCCGACATGCAGGAGCGGGTACAAGCCTGGGCGGAGAAAGTGGATGTGGTTGTGGCGGCAGCTGCCGTATCGGATTTTCGCCCGGCTGAACCCTTGGCCCATAAAGCCCACAAGGATGACGTGGGACTTCACTGGGTGATGGATAGGAACCCGGACATTATTGCGACGGTGGCCCAACGCTATGCGGGCAAGAAGCTCCTCATTGGGTTTGCCGCCGAGACCGAAAACCCCATCGAGCAAGGCGACGCCAAACGGCTACGTAAACATCTGGATGCGGTGGTGGCAAATCAGGTAGGGGACAGCACGGGATTTGGGCAAGGCGCCTATGAGGCATGGTTGGTCACAGCGGATGGGGCCCAGCGGATCGGCGATAGCAAGGCAGAGACGGCTGAGCGCCTTTTAGACTGGATTGGTTCGAGACGGTAATGGGGCGGTTGGCGGATGTTATTGTGGACCAGGTCGCCCCAGGCTTGGACCGGCCGTTTACGTATCGCGTGCCAGAAGGACAAGTAGGACAAGTGAGCCCTGGCCAATGGGTCGAGGTACCGTTTGGTCCAAGAAGGCTCCATGGGGTCATCGTCCGCATCTACGACGGACCGGAGCCTCCCGGAACAAAACCGCTGCTGGCGATTGTGGATATACGGCCCGTCGTCACCCCGGTTCTCTTGGAGATGGCTAACTGGCTCGCCGAGCGATACCTCTGCTATTGGTCACAGGCGTTACGGTCGATGGTTCCGGCCTCCGTCAGACGACGCCAGGCGGCTCGACCGAAGTCGATCTGGTACCGAGCGCTCGGGGAGCGCAGCGGCCGGACCTCGACCAAGCAAGCCATCTATGAGTACGTGCGGAACCACGGGCCAATCGATCGACGCACGTTATTAGACCAATTTAAGAATGGTGAGCAAGCGCTTAGGGCGCTCGTCGCTGAAGAGGCGCTCGAAGTGTTGATGGATCCCCCCGAAGAGCCTGACTTAAATCCCGTTCGCCATCCCTTAAGTGCTCCCCAACAGGCGGCCCTCGATGCCATGTTGGCCACTCCGGGGAAGCCTTGGCTTCTTCAAGGGGTGACCGGATCGGGCAAGACGGAAGTCTATTTGGCGCTCATTGAATCGGTGGTCTCTCAAGGGAGGCAAGCGCTGGTCCTTCTGCCCGAAATTGCCTTGACCCCGCAGGTGGTGATGCGCTTTCGTGAACGGTTCGGTTCGCGAGTTGCCGTCTGGCACTCGGGGCTCGGCGACGGCGAGCGGCGACTGGCTTGGGAACGGGTTCGAGATGGTCGATTTGACGTGGTGGTAGGGGCTCGCTCGGCGGTCTTTTTGCCCTTTCCTGCGCTCGGTGCCATTATTGTGGACGAGGAACACGAACCCAGCTATAAACAGGAGGAACATCCGCGGTATCACGCTCGCGAGGCGGCTTTGTGGCGCGGGGAGCGTGAAGGGGCCACGGTCGTGTTGGGAAGTGCGACGCCATCTGTGGAGACACGTTACCTCGCCGATATGGGCGTCTTGGGCCACCTGCGATTGCCTGAACGGGTGTTAGGGCGAAGCCTTCCGGCAGTCCTGTTGGTGGATATGCGTGAGGAACTCGAAAAAGGCAATCGTCACATGTTTAGTGCTCCACTGCGAAAAGGACTCGAGGAGGTGTTGGAACGGGGCGAACAGGCCATTTTGTTTTTGAATCGGCGGGGGTATTCGACCTTTGTGCTCTGTCGGAGTTGTGGCCAGGCGCTCGAGTGTCCCGATTGTGCCGTGACGCTGACCTATCATCAGCGGGAAAACCGCTTGGTGTGCCACTATTGCCTCAAAGAGCGCCCGTTACCGAAACGCTGTCCCGAATGCGGTAGCGACAGGATTCGCTATTTTGGGGCGGGAACGGAACGGGTTGCCGAGGAAGTGGCGCGGCTGTTTCCCAGCGCCCGGGTGTTGCGGGCCGACCGGGATACCTTGACCCGCGCACAAGATTATCAAGAGCTCTACCAGACCTTCCTGAAAGGTCAGGCAGACGTGCTGGTGGGAACCCAGATGATAGCCAAAGGGATGGATTTTCCGCGCGTCACGCTGGTGGGGGTGGTCGCCGCGGATACCGCGCTACATTTGCCGGACTATCGTAGCGCTGAGCGCACCTTTCAACTATTGGTACAAGCGGGGGGACGCTCCGGCCGGGGTGAGGAGAGAGGGCGAGTGGTCATTCAAACCTATAACCCCGACCACTATGCGATCTTCCATGCCTATCGACACGACTATGAGACATTTTATCGCGATGAGCTCAGTTTTCGGCAACAGGCGCATTATCCACCCTATCGCGATCTCTGGCTTTTTGCCCTCGAAGGGGCCGAAGAGGGGGGGGTCAAGGCTCGCGCGGAGAAGGTGTACCAGGACTTGGCCCAATGGGTTCCCTCGGAAGATATCCTAGGACCGGCACCGGCGCCGCTGGCCCGGGTGCGCGGTCAATATCGGTATCATTTGCTGGTCAAAGAACCCCAATCTGGGGGCGGACTAACGCAAAGGCGGCTACGGGAGTTGGTGACCCAACATAGTGGCGTCAGCGTCACTCGTGATCCGTACTTTTTGATGTAATTTTAGCGAGGAGGATTTGATGGCTCGCATTATTTTTATGGGCACTCCGGAGTACGCGTGTCGTATCTTGGAACGCATTTGGAGTCCCGATGACGAATGGCTGGTGGTGACCAAGCCGGACATGCCAGTCGGCCGGCGTCAGGTGATGACGCCATCGACGGTAGCCGTGTGGGCTGAAGAGCACCATTTGACAGTGGTGAAGCCGGTGCGGCTGAAAGACTATTCCAAGCCCTGGACCGATTTTCAACCGGATTGGATTCTCACCGCCGCCTACGGGCGAATTCTTCAGCCTTGGGTTCTCCAGTTGCCACGATGGGGCGCGTTGAATTTGCATGCCTCGTTACTACCCCGTTGGCGCGGCGCCAACCCCATTGCCTGGGCGATCCGGAGCGGGGACGCAATGACGGGGGTGACGCTGATGGCTATGGATTCGGGGGTGGATACCGGGGCAATTGTGGCCACGGCCGAGACCCCGATTCTCCCCCAGGATACGACGGGGACGCTTACCGATCGTTTGGCGGAGGTGGCCGCCGGGTTATGGGTCAGCACCCGGGAAAAATGGGGCGAAGGTCCCTGGCCGTCATATCCTCAGCCTCATCAGGGAGTCACCATGGCGCCCAAATTCGAGCCGCAAGCGGGACATCTCGATTGGCAGAAATCGGCTCGGGAGTTGGATGCCTGGGTCCGAAGCATGACCCCTGAGCCTGGGGCTTATACTATGCTGGATAATCTTCGGATAAAGATTCTTCGGGCGGAGGCGCTCGAGGCGCTGGTCGACAGCGAGCCGGGGTTAGCGGTGCTGAGTCAGGACCAGTGGCGGGTGGCCACCGGAGCGGGGACTCTTTTAGTGAGCCAGATTCATCCGGCCGGCCGCCGGCCGATGAGTCCCGGGGAATTTGTTCGGGGACGACGGGGGGAGGCGCTATGGACGCTTCACTAAATAGTGTTGGCATGGCGCGCGACGAAGCTCTCAGCGCTTTAGAACGGGTCCGGCACGGGGACCAGGTGAGCGAGGCCATCCAAAGAGGGGCAACCTTAATGGACCGCGATCGGGCTCTCATGACGACCTTGGTCTATGGAGTGCTGCGTCACCAACGGTACTTAGACGCTTGGATGAAGCCTTATTTGAAAGGCCCGCTGGATCCCCTGGTGCGGGACATCCTTCGCCTGGCACTTTTTCAACTGCAATTTTTGGACCGGGTTCCGGATTACGCGGCCGTCAATGCAGCCGTGGAGCAAACCCGAGCGCGCGCTCCGCGGGCGGCGGCAATGGTCAACGCCATCTTACGGCGGGGACAAGCGGCCGGTCCGGGGTCTCTCTCGTTGGGAGAGCAGTATTCTCACCCCGAATGGTTGGTGACGCGCTGGCAAGAGCGGTATGGGCCTAAACTGGAATCGATACTGGCAGCGGACAACCAGGTGCCTCCGTTGACATTGCGGGTCGACCTGAGCCGTGTCTCGCGAGAAGCGATTTTGGCTCATCTGGCAGAGTTGGGTCGTGACGCGGTCCCCTCGCCGTATCTCCCCGAGGCTATCCGAGTGGCTGGCTCCGTCTGGTTGGAGTCTTTTCGGCCATTTCAGGACGGACTGGTTACCGTGCAGGACGAGAGCGGCATGTTAGTGGCTTGGGTCCTCGATGCCAAGTCTGGCGATCAGGTCTTGGATATGGCCGCCGGATTAGGGGGGAAGGCGCTCCACGTCCTAGAAAAGTGTGCTGACGTGCGGTTAACTTGCCTGGACGTGTCTAGACCGCGATTGAAACGTCTCGAAGAGAACCTCGCCCGCGTGCATCGAAGTCAAGAGGTGACTATTCGGGAGCAAGATGCGGTCAAATTTGCGGGAAGCCATCAGGGGCTCTACGACCGGATTATTTTGGATGCGCCCTGTAGCGGGCTTGGGGTGTTACGTCGACGAGTGGATGCGCGCTGGAAAAAAGAGGTTCGCGATCTTCCGCGGTTTCATGCTGAGCAAGTGGAGCTGTTGGACGCGGCCTATAAGGCCGTCCGGTACGGGGGTGTGATTGTCTATAGCACCTGTTCCACGGAGCCGGAGGAGACCAGCGCCGTATTGCAGGAGGTGTTGGCTCGACACCCCGATTTGGCGTGTGAAGATGTGCGCCCATGGCTTCCTCATCCGGAGCTGAACAATTTCGTTCAGAGCGGGGCATTAGTATTGGCGCCGGGCGATCTCGGCATGGATGGGTTTTATATTGCGCGATTACGGGTAGGGAAGGAGTCGGAGCGATGACGACAAGCAAAGTTCCCGAAGGCGACATTCTGTCGATGATGCCGGAGGAACTGGCATCCATGGTCGAGGCGGAGGGGGAACGGCGGTTTCGCGGCCGGCAACTTTTTGAATGGATCTGGCGGCATCATGCTCGCGAGTATCAGGATGTGAGTGTCTGGCCTGGTTCGTTCAAAGAAGCCATGCAGTCGCGTCATCCGTTTCATCGTCTCACGCTGGTGAAAAGTCAGGTGGCCTCAGACGGGACGACCAAACTTTTGTTGCGCCTGTACGACGGACAGCAAGTGGAGACGGTTCTCCTACCGCACCGTTATGGATATAGCGTGTGCGTGTCCTCCCAGGTGGGGTGCGCCATGGGCTGTAACTTTTGTGCCTCGGGGCTGAAAGGTCGCATCCGTCAGTTAAGCGCGGGGGAGATGGCCGACCAAGTGGCCTATGGCAATCAGGTGCTTAAGGAACGAGGCCAGCACATTAGTCGGATTGACGTGATGGGAATCGGGGAGCCTTTGGACAACTTCGCGAATTTCATGCGATTCTTAGAGTTGGTCCATCACCCGGAGAGTTTTAATCTCAGTTACCGCCACATCACGGTTTCCACCAGCGGACTGGTTCCCGCAATAAAGAAGTTGGCCGACAGCGGGTGGCCGGTCACGCTAGCGGTCTCGCTGCATGCCCCCAATGACGAACTTCGGCAAAAGCTCATGCCCGTTAACCGCGCCTATCCCCTGAGTCTCCTGATTCCCATGTGCCGTTATTACGCCGAGAGAACAGGGCGCCGGGTAACGTTCGAATACCTCTTGTTAAATGCGGTCAATGACGGGGTTGAGGAGGCCCGCCAACTGGGCGAGTTGGTGCGGGGATTCCCCAGCCACGTCAATTTGATTCCTTGGAATCCGGTTGATGAGCATCCCTTTCAGCCGTCACCAAAGGATCGGGTTCGACGTTTCCAAAGTATCGTGCAAGAATACGGGATTTCTTGTACGATACGGAGAGAATTAGGCCAGGAGATTGACGCCGCCTGTGGGCAGTTGCGACTCCGGGAGGAGGAACAGGTATCACCCTAAGAACCTTTGGGCGAAGTCATCAGGGACTAAAACGGCCCAATAATGAGGACGCTTTTTTGATGCGCCCAGTGACTGGTGATGGCTTTTTAGTGGCGGTAGCGGACGGGGTCGGTGGTGGGCCCGCCGGTCAAGAGGCGAGCCGCATGGCGTTGGAAACGCTCGATGATGCGGTGGGTGTGGCGATAACCGATATTTCGCGGCTTGCGTCCGCTGTATCCCTAGCGAATCGGCGGATTTACGAGTCGGGGCAGCATGATGATGCGCTCTATGGCATGGGCACCACCTTGACGTCGGCGGTGGTGTTCCCGGGTCGACTTATGGTGGCTCACGTAGGAGACTCCCGCGCCTACCAGTTATTAGACGACCACTTAGTTCGGCTAACGGTCGACCATTCCTTGGCGGCGGAGATGGAACGGGCGGGAGGACTCACGCCCGAAGAAGCCGAGCATCACCCTAACAAAAATGTGCTCACTCGGGTGATTGGACCCTTTGACCGGGTGCGGATCGATGTCACCGAGCAAGCTTGGGATGGTTCCTACCGACTACTGTTGTGCACCGATGGGCTAACCGCGGTGCTGAGTGATGACGACATTTTTGAGGCAAGCCAAAAGTTATCCGGATACGCGCTCATTGATGCGCTGATTCAAAAAGCATTGGAGCGCGGGGGTCCGGACAACATTACGGTTGTGTTGGTGGAGTCGTCTGACACGGGTGATGGCTATGGTCGGTAGTATCCTAGGCAATCGCTACGAGGTGTTGGAGCGGATTGGCACCGGTGGAATGTCTCTCGTCTATCGGGCGCGCGATCTCACCCTCAACCGTTTGGTGGCCGTCAAGATCCTGAAGCACCAGTGGGCCGAGGATGCCGAGGTAGTGCGCCGCTTTGACCAAGAAGCCCGTGCCGCCGCATCCTTAGTGGATCGACATGTGGTTCAGGTGTACGACGTGGGCCGGGAGGAGCCGGACATTCACTACATGGTCATGGAGCTGGTGGCGGGTGAGACCCTTCGGGCCAAAATTGATCGCGAGGCACCGTTATCGGTCGCAGTCGCCCTCGATATTGCCGACCAGGTGGCCCAAGGCTTGGAAGTGGCGCACGCGCGGAAACTCGTTCATCGTGATATCAAGCCCCAAAACGTGCTCATTTCTAGCGAAGGGGTTGTCAAAGTTACCGACTTTGGGATTGCCCATGCGGCTACCACCGGGACCCTCGTGAATACCGGCTCGATGCTGGGCACGGTCCAGTACTTAAGCCCCGAGCAGGCGCGGGGACGATTGATTGGACCCCAGTCCGATCTCTACTCGCTGGGGGTGGTGCTGTTCGAGATGTTGACCGGCAAACTCCCCTTCGAGAGCGACAGCGCCATTGGGGTCGCTATTAAGCATTTGCAAGATGAACCGCCTCGCATTGACGCCATTCGCTCGGATGTCCCGAAGGATGTCGCCGACATTGTTGAACGGGCTCTGAGCAAAGACCCGGCCGAACGGTACCACTCCGCTCACGCCATTCGCTTGGATATCGCGCGAGCCTTGCATCCCGAGGATATTCCGAGTCCCTTGCCGGCGGTTCCCGGCGATCCTAAGACAGCACACGGAAGGCTGAACGAGGGTGGCGAGGCGGCTAAGAAGCGCCGGCGTTGGCTTCCATGGGTCATCGTGGCCTTATTGGTGGCGGTTCTGGCCGGCGGGGGCGTGTACGCCTTTAATCGCTGGCTTAATCCACC
>DAHWKG010000233.1:0-18206 GCA_027343765.1 Sulfobacillus sp. | reverse complement strand
CGCGGCATCCGGCCCTCGTTGCAATATTCTCTTTGGACCGGAGCCGTGGAGATTCTGGTGCTGATTGTGGTGGCCATTGGCATTATCGTCTCCCCTCACACCCACAACACCGCTCAAGTCTTCACCCACCCTAGTTTCGCCAAAGATGGCTGGTCGGGCGTGGGCATTGGGATGATTTTGGCCATGTTCTCGATGTCGGGATCAAGTGGGGCGGTGACGCTTGGCGAAGAGACCCACCAGCCCCACAAACTGATTCGGAACGCGGTCATGACGTCATTCGCCTTTGCCGCCGGCTTGTTCATTGTCATGTCGTACGCGGTGACCGTCGGTTGGGGCCCTAGCAAAATGGGCGGGTTTGCTGGAGCCAGCATCCCTGGGGTGATCCTGGCCCGACAGGACCTTGGCCTCATTATTGGCGTCATCCTCCTGCTGTTCATCGTCAATAGCCTCCTCGCCGGAAGCCTAGCACCGCAAAACTCGCTAGTCCGGATGGTTTACGCCTTTGCTCGAGACGGGGTCTTGCCCCAGTCCCTGAGGCGAGTTCATCCGGAATATCGCTCACCTCACGTGGCCGTTTTTTGGGCTACCATTCTTGGGTTTCTGGTGAGTCTTGTGGCCGGGATCATATTCGGGCCTTTCAACGGATTCTTGGTGCTGGCGACCATCTCCTCGGTAGCCCTCTTCGTCGGCCATATCCTGGCCAACATTGCTCTTCCGCTCTACTATCGCCGACGAGGTCAAGTCCGCTGGTTCGTGCACGGAGTAGCACCGGCGGTTAGTACCATTTTGGTACTGCTGGGCATTTGGTTCACCATTTACCCGTTTCCATGGCCCATCGTGCTCGGCCCGATTGTGGTAGCCGTGTGGGTTTTATTGGGCTGGTGGCGCATTTCCCGCCTCCCTCCAGAAAAGCTGGCCCAAGCGGGACAATTTAACGTTCCCTCCCAATGAGCGCGGCCGGGGACTCGCCTCGGCCGCTTCGTTCGCGTAAAAAAGCGGGGTGGCCACGTTTCAGGGCCTATGGGTCGTCCCCCCTCTAAGGCCCGATCATCCGCTGGCCCCCCTACCTATTGTTCCTCCGGGGCATCGGTGATGAAGAGAGACGCATCATGGACGCTCCCTCCCGGTTCCAGTGGTTTCACGTCAATGGGTACGAGATCTTCGTAAAAGCCTAGGCGATTCCCCCACGGATCCTCGAAATCGACGAAGGACACCACTCCGGGAAGCGTTGACACCGGTCCTATTTGGACTTTGAGTGATGTTTGTGCCCAGGTAGTGGCGGCGCGCACGTCGTCCACTTTGAGTCTCGAACGGGTGGCCAGCGGACGCACCTGGTCGGTGACCACCACAATCTGAAACCAAACTTCCACGCCCTCAACCAGCCGCCACTCGAAGAAGTCCTCATGCGGCGAAAAATCCGGTCCGCGCCCGAACAGCGTCGAATAGAACTTAAGCCCATCCGTCACACTTCCCACCTGAAGTTGCCAGGTTACTCCACCGTATGGCATGACGGTCCCCCTTCTCTATGCCCATGTATGGCCCAGAACTTCGTCTAACAAGCGGAGAAATCCTGCCAGGCCAGAACATGGCCAAGAAGACCTCAGGAGCCCGGGCGTTGGTTCCGACATCCTTAACGCCGCATGGCCAGAAGCACCGCCCCCAAGGTAATCAAGCCGGAGGCCCCAAAGCGCTTCCATCCCTCGATCTCCTTCAGGAGAAGAACGCCTAACATAGTAGCAAAGACGATTCCGATCTCTCGCATGGGAGCGAGTCGGGCCACCGGCGCCATATGAAGGGCGGTGAGAAATAGCAAGTACCCACCCGGGGAGATAACCCCACCGACGACGATGGTTTTCCAATGGGCGACCCATTCCCTCTTGATGGTACCGGACCGCATCGCCCACCAGGTTAATGCCATCAGATTCCCGATATTGCTGCCGTCGTTAAGGGCTACGGCCGGAACGTCATGAAGGGCAACCTTGTCGAGCACCGTGTAGGCGGTAATCGAAAACCCCACCAAAAGGGCCAGCCAGATGGCCTTGGATGGTCCTCGTAAAGATGCCGCTGGGGAACGTCGCCACTCGCCCAGCATCCCAATTCCAGCGAGGACCGCGGCGATGCCCAGCCACCCTAGACCGGTGAGATGCTCGCCCAGCAGAGTTACCCCCAAAACTGGCACCATAAGGGGGCTGACGCCTCGCATCAAAGGATACACCTGAGACAAATCCCCGAGAGAATAGGTGCGCGACAACAAAAGCACGTACGTTGCATGAGCGGCGACGGCCACTATGAGCAGCATCCATCCCCGCCCGGGGATAGGATGAAGACCAATGGCGGCCACCGCCCACGGCAGGTACAAAGCCACCGCGACCCACTGAAATGACCACAGGAAGACCCCTGGGTTGAAGGCCCGTTTGGCCAAGAGATTCCATATCGCGTGCAGAAGCCCAGACACCACCACGAGGATAATTGCCAGGGAAAACATAAGGAGCCTCCTCTTGGGAGACTCTTCAGGGATCCGCCAATTTAGCCCAGCGCATGGCACCATAAAAGGACCACGCTCGGTAGTTGGCGACCTTCTTCTATCCGGACTGTACCGTCGGCACGGGATTCTCACCCGTTCCTGCGTTCGGTCACTCGTTTTATGCGAGAAACCGGCGGCTCGTGGGCTTAGCAAGCGCTCTGCATCACCACCGATCGGGAATTGGCCCATGGCCTCACCCTGCCCTGAAGGTCTATGGAATTGGATCTAGAATAGCATACGTTTTTACAGATCCGGCACATCGGACGACGCCGGCCAGCGAAACACGCTATCGAGGGTTAAAACGGTGACAAGGCCTGATGTTCGGCATCGGGGCGAGCAAAGCGCTGGGCCGCGCCGGGTCCCAAACAAAGAACAGAAAGCCATAAACCTCCGGCCATGGCGATCATCGACGTCACCGTCATCATGAGCCGCACCCCATCGGCGTGGGCCAAAAACCCACCGGCCAATATTGCCGCCACAATGAGACCGTTCTGACCGGCTTGGGTCGTCCCGAGAATGCGCCCCATAGATCCGGTGGGCAGCGAATCTTGGAGATAAACGCTCAGTCCGACATTGGCCACAGATTGGAACACGCCCAAGAAAACTAGCGCTATGGCCGCTTCCCCAAATGTGCCGGAGCGGGCATAGAGGAGATAGCTCGCGGCACTCAACACCACGCCGGTTCCCAGTGCCAGGCGCACCGGCAATCGTGACCCCAGCACGTAGCTCAGCAAGGCGCCTACGACGTATCCGATGCCGGCCACACTAACCAGATACCCGTGCCCCGGCCGACTGAGCCCGAGCGCCGAACGGGCAAACACCACCTCCTCCGCGTCCGCTGCCGATCCAAAGATGATGTCCGGCCATGACTCCCAACACCACGCGATTGGCCGCTAAGAAGGTCCGCACCCGCCTAAGGTCGTTAGCCCAACGCGCCGTTCCCTTATCCGGCCCTTCTTCCCCGGAGTTGTCGGGATTAATGCGCGGAAGTAAGAGCAGCGAGACCGCTGAGGCCAGGAAAGTCGCGGAATCGAGCCAAATCGCCGTGCCCGGCTTGCCATGAATCAGCAATAGTCCCGCTAGTGCCGGACCCAAGACCAGCGACCCGTAAGCCAGTAGTCCTCGCAGGGCACTGACCCGTGCCCAGTGGGAACGTGGAACCAAAAGCTTCACGTAGGAGGCCAATGCGGCCGTAAATAGGGCGTTAGCGCTGGCCGCCAGAAAGATCGCGGCGTCGATCAAAACCAGAGGCCGCAACAGCGGAATGCATCCGATGAACACCGCACTCGCAAGGTTGGCGGTCACGAGACTAAAATGCCGATCCCAGCGGTCCGCAAGACCACCCAACCAACTACCGACGACAAGGCTAGCCAAGGGCGGCGCCATCCAGAGACCGGCAACGGCCACCGACGAGTCTGTACGGGCCAATACCCAAACGTTGAGAGCCACCAGATACACCTGGTCGCCCAAGACCGAAATGCCGAGCCCCGCCAACAGCACCCACACGGCCCATCGGGCGTTCATGAGGCGCCGTCCTTCGCGTCCCCGGCCGGAGTGAGGCGGAACGCGACCTGATAATCCCGCGCGTCCCCCTTGGGTCGACGCTGTTCCCACGCTTGCAAGACCACATCGATTTGTCGTAGGAGCTCTTCTGCATCCTGCAGGCTAAGACTCAGCCAGGTGATCACGGAGAGCTGACCCGCTTGACGAGTTGCCCCATCCCCGCGGGTAAACCGCGTGCCACGCGAGCCATAATATTTTTCCGTGATACTCCCGGCCTGCCGGGTCTCCGTCAGTTCCACAAGCCCGCCCTCAACGAGGCGCTGGATATGGTAATGCACGCTGCCCCGCGTCTCGCCCATCTCATCCGCCACTTGCTTGGCGGTTTTCGGTTCGCTTGCGAGAACGTGCAGGATCCGGAGTCGAATCGGACTGGACAGCAATTGGAACTGCTGCGCCGTAATGGGAACCGGGGGGATGTCTCTCATGAAAACCTCCGATCTATCAATCTAGTACGATCTGTAAATATAGACCCAGTCAACTCGGAGCCCTCAGTCAAGTGCGCCCTCGATCCGAGAACTGCCAATTTGGCTGAGGCGGGCGGTGTAGACCCATTCGGATGGGCGCTCACAGATGGCACAATATGACGCGAAAGTCGAGGAGCCCTTAAACCATGCCCCCACTTGGGAAGTACGCTACAATAGCAAAAACACCATTAATTCTTGGAAATGAGTGATCGCGATAATGTCAGCGGACGCCCAAGAGAGCATCCATCGTCTCCTTCGGGAAATTGATCACATTGTCCTCGGCAAGCGAGAGCAGACGCGCCTCATTCTTGCCGCCTGGATTGCCGGCGGACACGTCCTTCTGGACGACGTGCCGGGCGTCGCGAAAACCCGCCTCGCGCGTGCGTTGGCTGCTCTCATCGGACTCGGCTTCGCACGGATTCAAGGGACTCCCGATCTATTGCCGCAGGATATCACGGGTGGCGTGGTCTATGACTTGAAAACTCAGGATCTCGTTTTTCGCCCAGGGCCGGTATTTCAGCACATCATCCTGGTCGATGAAATTAACCGCACAACGCCCAGAACCCAGGCGGCGCTTTTAGAATGTATGGAAGAGCGGCAGGTGACTATCGACGGGTCAACTCACCCCCTCCCCACCCCATTTTTGGTCATTGCCACCCAAAACCCGGAAGAAATGGAAGGAACCTTCCCGCTACCCGAAGCAGAATTAGACCGATTTTTGATTTCGCTCGCCCTCGGATACCCGAGTACTTCTGAAGAACGTCAGCTCGTCTTGGACTTTTCCAACCGAGACCCGCTCGACACGGCCACTCCGATTTGGGATGGAGCCGAACTCACGGCATTAAGCGAGCAGGCGAAAGAGGTCTTGCTGAACGCTACCACCCTCGAGTATTTGGTAAACCTTTGTCGAACCACCCGCGAGCATCCCTTAGTGGAGTTGGGGGCGTCCCCGCGAACCACGGTACGCTTTGCCCAACTCGCGCGAGCCTTCGCCCTTATCCAAGGCGACACCTTCGTCACCCCGGACCACATCAAGTACTTAGCGCCCTACGTGCTAAGCCATCGATTAAAGCCAAGCGCTAGTGCCGCCGTGAGTCGCCTTGGGGGCCGGGAGTTGGTGGCCCAAATTGTGAACGACGTGCCGGTCCCGGTCGAAACGCCGTGATATGGCAAACGGCTCGTCAAGGGGGCATCCTGGCCCTTGCTCTTCTCGTGGCATTGGCGGGTTTTTTCTCCGGGCACTTGGCCATCATGGCGATTGGGCTATTCTTCGCCATGCTGTGGTGGGCGTCGGCCTGGCTGGCACGTCGAACGCTATCTGGCCTCATGGTGACTTCCCGGTTAGCGGATGACACGGCGGAAATTGGCCAGGCCGTCGGATCAGAAATGCTGGTGGTGAATCCCTTGCCTTGGCCCATATTAGATGTCGCCTGGAAGCTATCCATCCCCCGCGATCTGGAAGGCGAAGCCTCCAAAGGTCGCGGGCTTTCCGGAAATCTTTGGGTCGGTGCCCGTCAGCGCGTCCGTATTCGGATGGAGGTCTACCCCACGTCCCGTGGCCGCTATCGCATTGGCCCCGGATCACTAACCTTCAAGGACCCTTTGTCCTGGAATGAGTTAATTCGCGAGGACCAAGAGGTCACCTATCTGACCGTGTTCCCGCGCCGCTATCCTGTTCCAGAAGCTCTTCAGTCTCAGTTTTCGGACTTCGGCGAGTATCGCGGCCTACCCTGGGACCCGGTCGACCCGTTACGGGTCACCGGCGTCCGCCCCTATCAACCCGGCGATTCCATCCGCCGCCTGTCCGCCCATGCCTCCGCGCGCTTTCATCAGCCGATGGTAAAAGAATGGGAGCCCGTCCAAGCGCGTGCCTTGGAGATTATCCTTCATCCGAAAACCACTGACCACCACTGGCAGGGTGTAGACCGCGAGGCGTTGGAAGACACGGTGAGCATTGCCGCTGGCGTGGTGGAATGGGCCGCAAAGGAGCACCGCCCCCTGGGGCTCTCCGGAAGCGGTTCCATTCCGGGCCATATTCATGGATTTCGGTTGGCCAACCAAACCCACGCTGATCTTGGATCGCTCCTCACCGCCCTCGCCTGGGTCCAGCCCAGCGGCACCATGGACGAGGATTTGATTCCCGTGGCGCATCAAACTCTGTCGCCTCTGAAACCCCTGGCGCTGGTCGTGGTTGTGAGCCCCTATTGGCCCGAAGCTATGGCCCCGCTATTGGCTCGGAGACGAGGCCAACGGATCGCATGGGTCCACTTGAGTGCCGGATCCAAGATTCCCGAGACCCCGGAAGGCGTTCGCCATTGGCATTGGCAGGAAGGAGCCTGGCGCCGTGTCTAGTCGAATCAGTCAGTTGGCTCTCTATTGGTTGGGACTGAGTGTTTTAGCCTCGTCGGCGGGACTCCCCCGCACACTTTGGGTGCTCACCGCATTGGCCGCCCTAGCCGCGCTCCTCATCCGCCACCCCGGTGTGAGATATGGAGCGGAAGTGCTGTTGGTGGCGGTGACGGCACTTGCCGAAGGGAGCGCCGCGGCCGCCCTCCTCACCGCCCTCATGGGTGCCGCCGCCCTGAATGTGGTCCTACCGCGAACGCCATCCCCCGAGAGGGCCATAGGAGCGGCGCTGATCACCTCCGTCATCGCCACGTACCTCACGCCCTGGGCGGCCGTTGCCTTCATCCCGATTGCGGCTTTTTCGCTCTGGGCCCTTCTCGGCGCTAGTCGAGCACACCCTAGCACCGCCCGCCCCCGCGTCCAGCTCGCTACCGGTCTCGCCGTTCTCTCCGCACTGGGGGCGGTGGCCATCGCCGCATTGGCTCGTATTATCCCCTGGCGAACACTTCTCGGGGGAGTTTTCTCACTATTGGCTTTGCCCTTCCGGTTATTTTCCGAGGGTCATCCCTTTCAGGTTCGCTCGCATATCAATCCCTTCGCGACCAAGTCCCGCAAGGTCCCCCATCCTTTTCCTTTGGCGGCACCGAATCACGCCGCCCTTTGGGTGATTATCGGGCTGGTTGCCCTTTTGGCGATTGCCGCCATTATCTTTTTTGGCCGCCGCTATTGGTCCGAGTCGATCCAGCCCATCGATGCCGAGGCCGATCCCATTCAAATTTCGCGCGAGACGCTTTCTGAGGAGGACACCATGGTCCCCCTCTTCCGATCCCGCGAAAAGCTCACCCCGGTTCGCCACTTTGTCCGCCGCCGGCACGAAATCGCACAGGACAAACGAAAGCCTGGTGAAACGCTCCGCGATTGGCTTCGCCGCATAGACCCTGGGGTCCCTGATGAGGCCATCCGCCTCTACGAAGAAATTCGCTACGGCGACCGGGAAGATACGGCGAGCCGGCGGCGGACCATCGAATCGCTCTGGAATCGCCGGGGGCGGAACATAAAGTGAGGAGGGGAAATCATAAGGTATCGCGGGAGGTGAATCATCATCGCATCCTTCAAGCGCATCGTTGTCTATACCCTCGAGAACCATTCCTTCGACCAATTGCTGGGCACCTATCCCGGTGTGGACGGAGTCCGGCCCAGCGCGGGAGTTCCCGGCCCGGGCGGTGAAGAGGTCCACCCGTTCCCCTTTCACTGGTATTCGCTCGGCCAGTTCGACAATCCCGACCATTCCTTCCAGGCGATTCACCAGGAGTGGGACGACGGGCGCATGGACGGCTTCGCCCGCGTGAATGGCCGTGACACCATGGGCTATTACCCCGCCTCCCGGATCCGGTCATTCTGGTCACTGGTATCCAAGGGCCGGATATTGGACCACTATTTCTGCTCCGTGCTGGGCCCCACGCTACCTAACCGCCTCTACCTTATCGCCGGCACCAGCGGCGGACTTCGAGACGACCCATCGCTTCTGTCCAGCGCCCGTTTTCATTTTCCGACGCTCTTTGACCAACTCCAAAAAGCCGGCATTGCCTGGCGCTATTATATCGGCGGATATCGCCCCTATTTCCCACTACTGGCTAAGGAGTTCTTGTTTACGCCGCCGCTTTGGTTTCCCCGCTTTCGGAAAGAACCCTTGCGACATCGTTTGAAGCCCTGGCCATCCTTTTTCTCGGATGCGCGGGGAAATAACTTACCATCCGTCGTCTTTCTGTCACCCGGTCTTCCCCAATCAAGCCATCCCCCGTTTCCTATCGGTTGTTCGCTCCGGTCCATTGCCGCGGTCCACCAGGCCCTCTCCACGCGTCCGGATTGGGAGGAGACGCTATTGGTGGTCAACTTCGATGAAGCGGGTGGCTTTTACGATCATGTTCCGCCCCCGGTCATTGATGCTTTCGGACCAGGGATACGGGTCCCTTGCCTTCTCTGGTCAGGGAGTCTGACCCCCGCGATCGTCTCAGACGTCTATGACCATACCTCCGTACTACGGCTCATCGAAGAGCGCTACGGGCTTCCCCTTTTAGGTGAGCGCACCGAAAAAATGGCCTCTTTAGCCTCTGCTCTTTCCTGACATCACTTGAGCGACCAGTTTTTGGGCACTGGACTTGGTGAGCGCCCCATCGACACGATCCACCAACTGCCCCTTTCCGTTAATCAAGAGGATGGTGGGAAAGTTCTTGACCGACCAGTAGGAAAGGCCGTTCGGATCCACGTACACGTGTACGTTGGGATAGTTAAGGGAGAATTGCTTCACGTATTGATTCATGGTTTGAATCATCCCTCTAGCTCCGATGGTCGCACTTTGGTAATTGTCGTGGCCGCTGAAAGGTGGGCTCTCAGGCCCCGGATCGCCAATACCGCCGTGATTAGACACGTCGACGATATCGAGCGTGAGCCCCTTCTCATGGAGGAGGCTCGGCCATACATATTTGTCGTCATAAGCGCAATAGAGGCACCAGCTGGCCATCAACATGACCACCGTCATCTTAGACCCCTTGACCAAGTAGGCCGGCTTCTTGGTCTTGATCGCGTAGGCCCGATATTTCCAGGTAAAGCCGGTCTTCGAAGGATTCTGCACGATGGGAGGAAGCGAGGGCGCTTTGGCCGCGTTCCGGGGTCCATGACCAACGCCGCGATATCCCGGGTATAGCGCAACCACGGCCAATACCGCCACAATGCCCCATAGCCACGGAGTCTTCCGAGGCGGTGCGGACTTAGGAGATTTTTGACGACCCGTCTTTTTCGCCATGTCGTTCGTCCTTTGCCGTCGTTTTCGATTGGATGTGTCTTCTCGAAAGTGTAGCATACATACATGATAAAGAGGGATGCCGTTCCTATCGCCATCGTCGGCGGGGGCGTCGCCGGGCTCGCGCTCGGCGCCTTTCTCGCGCCCGCCCGTCACGATTGGACTATCGTCGAAAGCCGGCCAGCCTCGGCGCTCAAGGGCGGGGCGGCCTTGGCAATGGCGCCCAACGCCATGTGGGTGCTGCGAAGACTGGGAGTGGCCGACAGGGTGACAAAAGAGGGAAGCGTCATTACCCGCTACCACTTCAATCGATCAGATGGGCGAAGCCTCAAAGTCGTGGACATGACGCCCCTTTTTCGACCGTGGGGGGAACAGGCTTGGTGTGTTCCCCGATCCGATTTACTGGCGTCATTAGAGCGCCTTATTCCCGAGGGACACCTCGAGCTTGGAACACCCGTAGAAGGAGTCCAGGATACGGGCCAGACGTTTATTCTCGAAGGGTCCGGTGGCCCCCGCCAAGCACTGGCGGTCATCGGCGCGGACGGTGCCTGGTCAACCGTGCGACAAGCCTTTTGGCCTCGCCCCGAGCCTCAATACCAAGGATTTGTCGCCGTCCGCGGAACCCTCGATTGGGAGGTTCCCGCCGCGCTTCACGCGAGTGTCATGCAAATTTGGGGTCCCCAAGGGGAATTTGGCTTCGCCCCCATGGGACAAGGCCGTACCTACTGGTTTGCCACCTTAGCCTGGCCCGATCCCCAGTCGCTGCCGACGCGCGACCATCTCTTAAAGCACTTTCATGACTGGTGCGATCCTGTCGAGACCCTCATCGCGGTCACTCCGGAGGCCTCCTTGCTCATTCACCCCATCTACGATCGGCCGGTTCCGTTTCCCGAGACGGACCGACCCGTGACCCTCATTGGGGATGCTGCCCATCTAATGACGCCGAATACCGGCCAGGGCGCCTGCCAAAGTCTCTTGGACGCCTATGTGCTAGGAAAAGCCCTGGGAAATGGCCAAAGCCTCACCCGTGCCTTCTCCCAATATCGCGCCGTCCGCTCAGAGCGGGCACTGGCCGTAGCCCGCCTGTCGCGGCGTTTAGGCCAGGTGATTCATCACCCTCAGCCGATTTGGCGGCAAATCCGCGACGGGGCTATTGTCCTCGCCCCGGAGATCTTTATTCGAAAAGGCATGGCGGACGCGATAGGGACTCCCGAAAAACTCGCCCTCTACAAGACGAAATGAAAGACGCCCTTTTGTCCTTAGGGGGAGAGTTTTGTCGCATGCCCGGTTCCGGCGCGCGACTTTCCCAAGATGAGAGCCAAAAGCCAAAGAATGAGCGGGAATCCTATCCCCGCCAGCGGAAAAAGAATTTGGTTGAAGCCCTGAATTTCTTTTAGCATCACCGTTTGGGTGGCGGCCATGACCTGAGAACCCACCCAGGCTAAGAGCGCAAGCCCTACCAGAAACCAGGTATCCGACGGGCGGTGAAATAGGCGCTGCAATATAAGCGCTCCGGCTTTAAGGTTCATGGTCAGAAGAATCCAGTACCCGTGGACCCAGAGAATCACGGCAAATACGTCGAGCCGCTGAATGTCACGCCCCACCTGAATTAAGCGCAACTGCGCAAAATCGGGCCAAGCGAATTCCTTGGCTAAATCGCCGAATTGCAGGATGGGGCCGAGATTATGACCTAAGGCCATGAAGCCCACCATGGCGACACCCGTCAAAAAGGCCGTCTTTATGCGTTTAAGATCGGTGGTGTTGGGGGCCAAGACGAGCACGATAGCCATCTGGGCAAAAAGCCCCACCATCATCAAGGCCCCCTGCAATACTGGCCCCAACCCATGGGCTAGCATAGGAAGGATGCGTTGCACCCGTTGTTGCCCCGTCAGCAACACACTTAACAAAAGGCCCGCCGGAATGTCCACATAGAAGAGCAATAGCTGATTGACGCGTGCCGTCGGCTGAAGACCGATGATGCCGGAAAAGACCGCCAGTCCCAAAAGAGGGGTCACAAAAAAAGGCGGCGGGGTGGTTGGAAAAATGATTCCCGACAGCGACGTAAAAGCCCGGGCGGAGATACCCGCATAGGTAGTCAGGAGGATCACGATGGCGAATAAGAAGGGCCAACTTAAGAGGCCGAGGACAGTCTTCGCCATGGAATCGATTCCGGCGCCCGAAAACCGCCGAATCAGGGTAATCCAGAGCGCCATGGAAAGGAGCCCCACCCCCGTCCCGATAATGACCGACAGCCAAACGTCGCGCCCTGTTATGGCGGTAACAATGGTGTTGAATACGGTGCTCTCCTGGCCAGCACCCAGGGTGGCTAGCAAAAAGGCGAGTTGCCATGGGCCCACCCGATCCTTGAGGGTTGTCGTCTTCATACGCGTCCCGCACCTCCTTGAACAATCACGATTTTCGAATGGACCGACACCGGCAAGGTTTTGAACAGCCCGGGCCAACTACCATGAAGGCCATACCAAAGACGTGGATTTTTCCGATAGACCGCTTGTCCCCAGCCAAAAATGTCCGCGTCATGCTGCTCCGCCCAATGGACGGTAGCAAGGGTCTCGGCGACCGCCTTCTTGTTGGCTAACTGATTTATCACTCGGAGCCGGTTCGGCAAGGTACCCGCCACCTTCCCGGCCCCGGTGAGCATGATGTCCACCCCGGCC
This sequence comes from Sulfobacillus sp., assembly GCA_027343765.1. Lineage (GTDB taxonomy): Bacteria > Bacillota > Sulfobacillia > Sulfobacillales > Sulfobacillaceae > Sulfobacillus_B. The sequence goes on along the minus strand of DAHWKG010000233.1, from coordinate 5,834 downwards.
ACCTGCCCTTTTCTTACTCGCACCGACACTCGACTTGTCACGTGGGTCCAATAGATGGTGGTGGGCACGCCGGACGGACTCTTCAGAGACGAGAAGGCTTGGGCGGACCGATGCACGAGCCAGAGATAGGGGGTGGTCGCCTTCCCCGGAAGCCATCCCTGCAGCCTGCCGTTTGGCCCGATAACGGCACTCTCTCCCATGGAAAACTGGCTCGCCTGAGTCGGATTGGACGACGTCTTTTGAATTCCGAGCAGGACCGCCGACCGCCCGTGTTGGGTATCCCATCGCAAGACGTCGTAGGCTCTTGGCGCCCAGCCTCGCGAGATGTCCATCCGCAAAAACCGATCTTGATTCCGGATCTCCTGCCCGATAGAAATTTCCATTCCGGAGGTCTTCCCACTTAAGAGCGGCGCCGCTTCACTTTTCGCGACAAACACGCGGGCCGTGGTTCGAAACTCGGGAAAGCGGAGAAATGATCCGGCAATGGGCGTCAACCCTTTTTTAAGAGCCTCCGACCCAATGATTACCACCGTGGTGGCCGCCCAAAACACGTGCCGGCTGGAACTGCCGGATAAATTGGCCATCGCTTCCCCGACGGTCTTTCCTGCCCCCGTCAGGAGAACCCCCGCCGATGGGTTTCCACCGCCTACGCTGGTGCCTGTTGGATGCCCGGGAGACGGCACCGCGGTGGTGTTAAAGGCCTCTGCGGTCGCCATATACTCTCCCCGGTGATAGTCGATGGCAAGGGCGTTGATGATCGCCAGTTGGTTCATTTGGTACCCATCAAAACATCCCGTGACCAGAAAAATCAGGGCCAGGATTCCGCCAACCCGGGCTAGGAAGCGGGCTTTCATGTTTGGTTACCCGGCCCTTGGCGTACCGGGTTCGGATAGGCGGTCGAGGCCGGTCTCGTTTTCTGCCGAAACCAAGGGACGCGTACCACGAAGTCTTTATACTCAGATAGTCGCGGAGGAGCGCCTGGGGAGAGGAAGGGCACGCCAAAGGACTCCAATGAGGCCAAATGCAGCCCAAGTGCGATAGCCATGAAGAGGATGCCATACATCCCCAAGAGAGCGCCCGCCAAAATGAACGGATAGGTGGCAAACCGCACCGCAAGTCCCAAATCGTAGCTCGGAATGGCAAAAATAGCGATCACAATCCCGGCGACCACAATGATGATGGGTGAAGACACAATGCCCGCCTTGACGGCGGCATCGCCCACCACCAGCGTGCCGCCAATGGTCAGAGCACTCCCTACCCCCGTTGGAACACGAGCCCCGGCCTCGCGGATAATGTCGAACATGACCATCAGGATCAGCACTTCGCCCACCGACGGCAAGGGAACATTGGACCGCGCCGCCGCCATCGTCAGAAGAAGCGGCGTCGGGATCGCTTCCTGATGATAGGTGGTGAGAGCCACGTACAAGGCGGGAATTAGTAAGCTCGAAAAAAGCGCAAGATATCGCACCACGCGGAGAAGGCTCGCCACCAGCCAATTTTGATAGTAATCCGAGGCGGCCGTCATCAGCATCGGCAAGGTGGCGGGCACAATAATGGCCATGGGCGTCCCATCCACGACGATGGCGGCTCGCCCCTCCAAGAGCGCCGCGGCCACCCGGTCGGGCCGGTCCGTTCGCATAACCGTCGGGAATATGGTCCATTTGTCCGACCGCATAATTTCTACGAGATAATTGCTTTCCAGGACCCCATCAATTTGGATGCCATTGAGGCGGGTGGTAATTTCGCCCACCAACTGATCATCCGTCACGCCGTATAAAGAGAGCACATAGACCGCCGTCTTGGTTTCCCGGCCGACTGTGACCCGGCCAATCCAAAACCGCGGCGTGCGCAGGCGTTGGCGGATAAGACTCAAATTGGTCATGCCATCTTCGATAAACCCGTCATGAGGTCCAATCACCACCTGCTCGGTCACCGGCCGGGAAATACCGCGCTTGTTAATCTTCCCGACGTCCATCGCCAGAGCCCCAGCAGTTCCCTCCAACATCACCACCGCCGCACCGTACCAAACGCTGTCCAATACCTCTTTGACGCTCTCCACCTTATGGTAGCCACCGATAGGCGTGACGGTTTTCGCGACCACGTCCAAGTAGCTTACGCCTGTATCCGACGAGGAAAAAGTCATCCGCGTCAGCGGCTCCAAAATACCAAAGGCCATCAACTCGTAGTCCACAAAGTTCGGATCGTACACGACTTGACCTTTCAGCCCCCCTTGGCAGGTAAAGTCAGTAAACTGCATGTCGGCCGCTTGATGAATAAGGCCCTTTAAGACCTGTACGTTCTCCGTCAGGCTCGACGAGAGCTTGGCCTTCAAGCGACGCTCGAACAACATTTCTTCAATGGCATCGGCCAGATCCCCGGACTCCGAGACCACGGCGTCTAAAACGTCAGCATCGTTGGGGTCGAATCGCATGGCTCACCTCCCACCAGATCTTTTGCTTAATGTGCCCGGCGGCCATGGGTTCAATGTGTTTTCGCTGACAAAACTGGCATGATATCCTAAAAGCACCACCAGGAGGGTTCTTATGCTCCCCGAGACCTCCGGGCGGCTCAGGTTCCGCCTCATGACGCCCGAGGACGTCGACACCCTCTCAGAAATTTTTTCTGACCCTATCGCCCTACTATCCCCGCACCCGAACGTGGAAAGGCGTCTTCGACTGGGTGCGAGCAGACCCAATCCCACTTTGAGAAATTTGCCATCCGACTCTGGATTGCAGTGTTACAAGCGACGGGGGGCCTCGGCCAATGCGGCCTCGTCTCACGACCTAGACCGAAGGCCGGAGGCCGCTACCTCTGTTTGCGACATCATTTCGGGCATGGCTACGCTACCGCACGTGACTTGGCCTTCACCACCCTCGAGGCGGGCCATGTCATCTCCGTCATCAATCCGAAGGCTCATCGGCCGAAATGGCATGACTAACGCGAGGTGATCTCTTGGCGGGGCCATGAGGTGGCCCTCTATCAACACGAGTGGCTCCAGCTGAACGTTCCGGACCCGTCAGCCTAGGCGCTTGACAGGTTAGACAATGAATTTCATAATCCCGACTAAGACGATATTCTTTAAGGGAGATATAGCCATGCAATTTGAGATTAGCAGTCTAGCCCAAGGCGCGCGCGCCGAGCACCACACACCCACTGCCACCTTTTGGTCGACCGAGCAGCGGATGGGCGGGGCGCCCACCGAGCCCAATCCCTTGGAACTCCTATTGGGGTCTCTTTCCGGGTGCATGAACGTGGTCTTACAGATGATTGCTCAAGAACGGGGTTTTGGCCCGGTATCGGGCAAGTTTCAGGTGACCGGTGATCTGGACCCCCGGGGATTTATGGGCGATCCGTCGATCCCGCCCTATTTTCAACGCGTTAGGGTCACAGCCGAGTTAGAAGGGGTGCCCGAACCGGCGCTGCAGGATGTGCGCACCCTGGTCGGTCAACGCTGCCCGGTCCATCGTCTCTTGGAGAAGGCAGGCATCCCCATCGAAGAAGATTGGAGGGTTCGAAGGGCTGGATAACGAGGCTCGGACACTGGGGTGCCCTTTCTCAAGGAGACACCCCGTTATCTTTCTCTCGACCTTCCGGATATGGCGTTCCTTCTTGTCGGCCCCGGATCCAAAGGCGGGCAATCAACCAAACCACGCCGACCCTAAGCGCCACGTCGGCAAGATTGAAAATCCCCGGATATCCCACCACGCGGATGAAATCCACCACATAACCAAACAAGAGGCGGCTCATCACATTCCCTAGCGCCCCCCCGGCCATGAGCGCCAACGGGGATCCATAACGGGGCCAACGCCAACTGGCCAGCGCTAGCACTACGGTGCCGAAGATCCCAAGGGCAGTGATGGCCACGGGGTGAGTACTTCCAAGGCCCAACATTGCCCCGCGGTTTTCAATCAACTGAAGACGGACCAGATGTCCGAGGAGCCGCCTGGGCGTGCCCAAGGGCAACGTTTCGGAGGCCACGTCCGCCGTCCATAGGTCCAGCGCCGCGATGGCCACCACTCCAATAATCCAATACCACTTTCTCATGGTGTTGCCCCCCGAACACGCGGAAATAGCCAACCCAACCATAATGCCCCTAAACTACAGATGACAACGCCTCCATACAACACCCATAAGCGCTGGGGTGCGCGGAAAGCGAGGGTAATCACCACCGACGAGGCCATGGTGCCCACATAACGAAGCAGGCTGTAAAGTCCCGACGCACTCCCCGCCTCTTTTTCAGGGCGCACTTCCAATATCATTTGCTGCAAGACCACGTTGCTGATGGCAAAACTTAACCCCATGAAAGCCAGCGCCAGCGCGACCCATATAAGACTACCGTGCTCGCCTAGCCATGCCAAAAGTGTGGCTAAGAGGAGAACCAGAGCCGCTCCCATATAGGGTAACCTTCGTAACGATCCCCGGGAAATGCGTCCCCCAAGTGGGGAAGCAAGCCCCATGACTCCCGCAAAAATCAATAGCATCAATCCACTTTCGCTGACCGACACATGACGCCGGGTTTCCAAAACCACTGGTACCCCATAGAGCACCACATACATCACCACGTTAGTCAATATAGTGGCCCCGGCCACGGCCGCAAACGACACCTCGCGAAACCACCGAACGGGAATCACCGGGCGGGCCTTACGTCGTTCCATCGCAATCAAAAGTCCTAAGGCAAGAAGACCCAAAAGCGCCAGCCAAAGGCTTTCGCCCGGCACGGTCCCACTGGTCGCCAACAACAAAAAGATCATGGTGAGGGTGAAGAATACCGAGCCGCTCCAGTCCCAGCCGACATCTCGCGGGCGTGGTCGGGCCACATCTTGGGGCACACTTAGAGCCAGCAAAATGCCCGCGGCGATGGCTATGGGGATATTCAGCCAAAAGATCGCCGGCCAGCCAAAAGCCCCAAGGAGAAGGCCGCCCAGGGCCGGGCCGACGGCGAGGGCTACTCCGGCGGCCATACCAATCCAGCCCAGCACCTGGGATAGCCGATGCGCTTGATATCGTCGCACCAGGCCGATGGCATTAGGATAAACCATGGAAGTGCCGACCGCCTGCACCACCCGCCACCCGACGAAGACCCATAAATTATGGGACAACGGCACTAGAATCGCCGTCATCAACACTAAAAAAAGCCCCACGTAGGCAAACCGTCGATATCCTAGCCGATCGCCCAACGCGCCCATAATGGGTTGGGCCACCGCACTGCCCAAATAGTAGCCGGAGACAATCCAGGTGATGCCCACCGACGACGCATGCAATACCTCGAGCAAGACGGCCAGCCCGACGGAGATGGTGGCCGAATTTAAGGGATTTAACGAAACCGACAAGAGCACGGCCGGAATGAATGCCCCTCGCACTGACTGACTTTGGCCTCTCTCTATGCCCATTCCACCCGTCCTTTCCGTCCCACCTATTGTAGCGAACTTTCAAAGGGGGGGCGGAGTCGGGCCCCGGAATTCATTCAGATGGATAGATCTGGTATTATTGGGGGGAAATCCATCCTAAGACGCGGAGGTCGCCATGGCCCAATCCCCCTCCTTTGTTTCCCCCAATCCCCCGGACTGGGATTTTCGCGATGCCGAGACTAAAGAGGGCGCGCACATTGTTCATACCTACCCGGCGATGATGATTCCGCAAGTCGCCCGGCATTTAATCGCGCGGCTCCGGCAGCAGATGCCCCATGCCCGGACGTTGCTAGACCCTTTCGCGGGCGCGGGGACGGTCCTCGTCGAGGCCGCCGCGCAAGGACTGAGCGCGTTTGGGAATGATTTAAATCCCTTGGCGGTTCGCATCGCCCGGGCTCGTACCACCCCCCTTTCCGAGGATGAGGT
>DAHWKG010000200.1:0-4039 GCA_027343765.1 Sulfobacillus sp. | reverse complement strand
AGCGGCCAGCTGGGGGTGGACCATGGCATCGATCCGACCTTCCTCGACCGCATCGCCCAAGCCCATCCCGAACTCATCGAGACCCTTTTCGGAGGCGGATCTGAAACGGGCGTGGGCCCGGCAGCACCTTAGAGCCTTCCTCCATTACGTCTCCCCGGCGTTCGCATATGCCTGGGAGGCGCCGCATGTGCGGTATCTCTGCGAGCAACTGGAGGCTGTCGAACGCGGCGACATCACGCGGCTGATGATCTTTCTCCCGCCCCGGAATCGAAAGAGCCAGACGGCCAACGCGCATTTCAGCGCCTGGTATCTCGGCCGCCATCCCGACGATCATGTGATTACCGCCTCGTATAGTGGCGACCTCGCCAAGACATTTGGCCGCGAAAGCCGGAACCTGTTGGCGGAGCACGGGCAGGCCCTGTTCGGCGTGCGCTTGGCCGACGATTCGCGGGCCGCAGATGACTGGCAGATTGCCGATCATTATGGCGGCCTTACGGCGGCGGGCGTGGGCGGGGCGATCACCGGCCGGGGCGCACATTGCTTCCCGGCGGGGACGTTGGTGGCCACCGAAGCGGGGTGGCGTGACATTGCTGAGTTGGCCACCGCGGTCAATCCGCCTCGTCTATGGGCATTTGATGTAGCGCGCGGACAACTTGAACTGCAACCGATTCTGGCGAGTCGAAAGGTATGGTCTGATGACCTCTGGGATATTCAATCAAGTGAAGGGCATACGATCCGCGTTACCGGTGACCATCGGATCTTCACACCCAATCGCGGGTACCAAGCGGCGCGCGATCTCCGAGTCGGCGATCCGCTCATTGCCCTCCGCGTCCTCCCGGACGTGCCCATTGTGCCGAGGCCCGAAGGACCGGCACAGCACGATTTGTCACCCCTGTTATTTGGAATGCCGAAAAGCAATGGTGATGCTGGAATGCGCCAGCTGCAGAGCGCCATTCGAACGGCCACTGTACGAAATCGACAAAGCTATTCGATGCGGGAGGCAAGCCGTATATTGTTCGGCGCGATGCGTCGCGCAATCGCAGCGGCGTCGCTGCATATGGTGTGGGCATGCAGTGCCGAAAAAGACTCGCAAATATTGTTCGGATGTGTGTCGAACGGCAGCGCGCAGACCTCAGTTGGCGAGACGTCGGTGCCGTGCATGCCGGAAGAGCTTTCAGCCCAAGACCTCTCGCCGTCAATATTGCAGTCCGGCCTGCGCCAGCGCGGCTCACTCCGCGCGTATGGTAGGATCCGGCAATTCGCATTTCAAAGATGGCACGAGTTACGCCAAATGGTTTCACGAAATGCGCCCATTGATCTTGGAACGCGACGATTATCGATGTCGGGGGTGTCGGGCTTCGGAGGGATGGATTCAGGTGCACCGGCAAGGCCAGGTGGTCCGTCGGTCGTATTTGGTGATTCATCACTTGGACGAAAACCCTACCAACAACCGACCGGAAAATCTGATTACGCTGTGTCACCCGTGTCACATGAAACATCACAAGTCGGCGCAGACACCGTTTCTGTGGTTCGCCGAGTATACGGCCCGAGCCTCCCAGTCTATGACCTCCAAGTGGCAGGCCCGCATAACTTCTTTGCAAACCAAATACTCGTCCACAACTGCCTAATCCTCGATGACCTGTTGCGCGATCGCGAAGAAGCCAACAGCCCGACCATGCGGGACAAAGTCTGGGACTGGTATACCAGCGTGGCCGCGACCCGCCTCGAAGCCGACGGCAAGATCATCCTCATCATGACCCGGTGGCACGAAGACGATATCGCCGGACGGTTGCTGAAAGCCCAAGAACTGGGCGAAGGCGATCAATGGACGGTGGTGCGGCTCCCGGCCGAAGCTGAGGCGGACGATTTGCTCGGTCGGGCGCCGGGCGAGCCCTTGTGGCCCGCGCGGTTTCCGTTGGCGTGGTTGCAGGCCCAGCGGCGGCGCATTGGCTCGGCGGACTATGCCGCCTTATACCAGCAACGGCCGCGCGAACTCCATGGGGGCGCGTTTCAAGCAACGTGGTTCCGGTGGTATCATGCCGACGCGATTACGCTCCGCGACGACACCTGGTATTGGGGCGAGGTGCCCTTGCGGGTGGTGATCGGCATCGACCCGGCCACGACCGCCAAGAGTACCAGCGATGACTGGGCGGCGGTGGTGCTCGGCGTCACCCCAACGTATGACGTGCTGGTCCTGGATGTCATTGCGGAGCCGGTGCCGCTCGGGGAGCAAGTCCCGCGGGTGGTAGAGCTTTATCGGCAGTACGCGCCGGATCGGATTACGGTCGAACAGAACGCGGGGCAAGCGTATTTCGTGCGGAACCTCAAGACCTGGCATCGGGACAAGCCGGGAATCACGCCGTTGCCGGTGAAAGGGCTTACGTCGGTGGGGGCGAAGTATGACCGCATTGTCCGCAACGTCCCGTTGACCGAAGACGGGCATGTCTACCTGCGCCAGGTGCGGCCCGATCAGCCCGGCTGGGTGGATCTCGATCGGTTGCCGGGGGTGAAGATGCATCGCCGGATGGTCAAGCTCTATCAGCAGTTGGTGGGCTTGCATGCCGCGATGGAACATGACGATGCGGCGGATGCCTGGGACTTGGCGCTGAGCGGCACGCGGGTGCGGAAATGGTTCGCGGATCAATTCGAGGACGCATAGTAATGCAGGCACCTGCATAAAAGGATCACCCATCCCCGGCCCGAGACCCGGGGGGCGGCATACGTATGCAAGCCGCCGCGCGGCGCGCGTCCCGACCGGAGGGAGTGTGCGCGCCAAGCCAGGCCCCGTGCGGACCCCGCACGATGACACCGAGGCCACGATCCGACCCGGACAACACACGACCCCCGGTGTCGCTCACGTCCAATGAGCACCGGGGGTCTTCCTGGAGGCAGTATAGCATATGTCGCAGAAACTTATCAAAGAGTACGTGTTGGATGATGAAACTGGCCAAACGAATCCTGTGGTCCATCGGCCCCGCGAACCTCATTTTGCGCGCGTCTATCAGGAGGCGAAACTTGTCATGCGCCAACAACATGTCTTCTCGCAGGCAGAACGTGATCTCTTGGATGGGTTGGAAGGGTGCGTCGAACTCGGGAGCAACGCGTTGGCCGACCACGGACATGCCTATTCTTTGCGCGAGATTGCCAAATTGATTGCACTGGACGAAAGTCAAGTGAGTCGCCATATGAGAGAATTAATTCGCAAGAACGCCGTGGCTCGCGTGGAGCAAGGTGACGGTAAAATGTATTTCATCAATCCAGCCCTCTTCATGGCAGGCCCGGTGAATCCTTGGGTCATCGACCTCTTTAGGGAGGGATTGCGTTACCGCCTGAAAGAGGGGGCCAAGGCCATTCGCCACGGACGCCATACCTACCCCATTGTCCAATTCCCCAGTGCATTTGCAAATAACTAAACAAACGACATCCATCAAAACCCAGAACGTCATATAGCGCGCGGCATCCCGGCGAATTAGGGTGATGTGAAATCACAAGTTTTTCTTGTGAATTCACAAGTTTTTTTGCCGATTAGCGTGTAACCATTACATACGGGAGAACCCCCCGCCCGCGATCTAGATGCAAGATCTCTGCACGGCCGCAAACGAGGCCGAACGCCTTGAGTGGCCGACGATTCCACCGTGGAGGCCCCATGGCACAAATACACGCCGACCAGGGCATAAATACACGCGCCCAAACAGGAGGAAAACACGTGCCGACTCAGCGTTTGACGCCAATCGAAGACATGCTCGTGAACCAGTTGCGCCCATGGGTGCGCGGTCGACACAACATGCTCTGCACGACCGATGGCCGCGCGATGGGGGTGGCCGAGATTGCGCAATGCTGGCAGATGGAGCAACCCGCCGCGCGGAAGCACCTCCGACAGCTTCTGCGTAAAAATATTTTGGGCTGTTTTGGCGATCGCCAGGACGGCCTGTGGATCTTCAATCCCACCGTGGAAGCAACTCCCGAGGTCTCCTGGTCGCTCTTTCCGTGGTTCGACGAAGCGTGGCCCCGCTGTGGCCCAAACGGGGAACGACGCCTG
>DAHWKG010000199.1:0-1606 GCA_027343765.1 Sulfobacillus sp. | reverse complement strand
CCCTGGACTATTGCCGTTCGGGTGGTTAAGGAAATGGGGAATGCGCAGCGTAAGCGCACTTCCCAGGGTCCTTATTTGAAGTGGATGCGAGGCGGCGCCGCCGGCGCATCGCGGCGCAGAATGGTGGATAGTCGGTCCCAGTTGGCCACTCCGGAAATTCCTCGTCTACCTGCGCCATATCCAGGTCGACAAACACATACGCATCGTGGTTCAAGGCACAGGTCAGCGTGCGGGTGGGGCGATGGGTGACGCGATCTTCGTACACCGGGGAGAGGATGGCGTGTCGACTACGGACGGCAGCGGTCACGTTGCGGAGGAAATGCGAGCGGACATTCCAGTTGCACCCTGGCAGTGGCCGGAGGACCGCCGCGCGGCCCTGCACTGTCCGTTCGACGACACCGGACAGGTTCCCGCTCTCTCCCGCACACACGTACAGGCGGTAGCACATCGGCGGCAACGCCGTGAGCAGCGACGCCGCGAACTCCGACCACGCGTCCGTGGCCTCGGCCGTATTGGACGACGGCCGAGGCAGGCAGGCAATGCCTGCGCGCAACGTCGCCTGTACCGCATCGCGCACGTCGTATTGGCGTTGGAGACGAGCCAGGTACCGCGCTCGGAACCGGTCGACGTGAGGGCACACGCGGTCGACTAAGTGTTCGGCATCGGCAAGGTCCGGCAACGCGGGCGCGAAGAGAAAGCCTTGCACGTACTGCGCGCCTAGCCGCAACGCCAAGCCCATCTGATCTTCGGCCTCCACCCCTTCCAACAGCAGCGCCGCTCCCAACGTTTGCGCGGCCATTGCTAACGCCTCCACGATTGCCCGATATCCGAAGTCCGCCGTGGCATCGGTCACCAAGCTCCGGTCCACTTTCACAATCTCGGGGCGAATAACGGCCAAACGACCGAGATCGCCGGACCCCACGCCCATGTCGTCGATGGCAATGCGGCATCCCTGCTGACGGAAGGCCCGAATGCACTCAAGAAATCGCGAATCGTTCAGCTCGCACGCCGTCTCGGTAATTTCGATCACAATCCGGCCCGGATTCACCCCCATCTGGCCCAGCAAATCCAGCAGATACGCGGCCCCGACGTCGCTTGTGCAGCACCAATCCGTCGGGTTCACGTTAATGGCGAGCCAGGTGTCCGGGGGCACTGGCCGGCACGGGGGCATCGTGAAACCATGGCCCGAGACTTGTTACGCCGTCGCCGGTGGCCATGCGCGCCAAGACTTCATATCCGACCACCACGCCGCGCTCGAGTTCGATAATCGGCTGATAATATGGGACCGCATGTTTGAGAACCTCTGTTACCATCATCATTGCGCCGTCCTTTTCACCTTCAGGAAACTAAATATCCCCCGAACGGGCAGGAAACCGTTACGATCGATATCCAGGTCGGATCAACGGGTGACACACCGGGAACATTGGCCAGGCGCGGATCCGTTAGCCTAGTCGGCGCGGCCACCGGATGCTTTGCGAAGCCGCGTCCAATAGCCGAGCGTGTACGTCCCCCATCGTACCGGGACAAGGTCCGCGAATTCCCACCACGTCGCGGTGTCGGGCTCCGAGAGCAACCTCGCGCGCTCGGGCTCCGGCATCCCGAGCCG
>DAHWKG010000189.1:0-9004 GCA_027343765.1 Sulfobacillus sp. | reverse complement strand
CATAGCCAATTCCTTGTCGGGAACTTCGGTACCTCCCTCGGGCCCGAACGCCGCGCCCTCTTTTCTGAGACTTTCCGGATAATACATACGGTGGAGCATCAAGGTGGTTTCGTTATAGGCTCGCACGACAGCCAAAGAGGGGCGCTTGCGCAAGGTCATTTCCGCCAGCGCCACCCGCCCCATGTCTCGCATAGCTCGCGTCAAAAGGCGGTAGGCCTTTTGGCCCCCAGCGCCCGGTTTAAGCCAATAGGATGTCTCCCAGAAGACCGGATCAATTTCACTGAGCGTCGGAAAGTTGACGATGGTAATGGTGTGGTCGGTCGGCGCTGCCTTGTCCTCCGGGGGCAGAATGACGAAACGCCCGTCCGGCAACGGCGCCCCCGTCACCACCTCTTCTGTAGCCACGGGGCGCTCGCACGTCGGACAAAATTTTTGGTACTGTATTCGGGTTCGGCAGGGCTCGTGAATCCAGTGGGTGGTCACGCGCTCGCTCTCCATGGCCTTAAACACCTGAATGGGGATAGACACCAGCCCGAACCCAATGATGCCTTTATAGAGGCTCCGCATGAATCATTGCCCTGTAGGATCGATGATGGTGCTCCGATGGCGCTTGGTTGCCGGGTTTTCCCGATCCTTCCACATATCTTGTAGTTGCTCCACCAGTTGCGGCACATTGTTGGCGAGCGACTCCCAAATGTCCCCTTTATCCACCGAGAGGAGCCGTACATTGTCGCCATGCATGACCAGAAAACCGACGGGATGCACCGTGACCCCGGCGCCACTGCCGCCGCCGAAGGGGTGCCCGTGGCTGTCGGTCGACCGACTCCAGTATTCCCCACCCCCTGCCGCAAATCCAAACGACACACGAGACACCGGAATGATGGTCCCGCCATCACGGGTTTCCACCGGCTTTCCGACGACTGTGTTGACATCGATCATGCCCTTGATCGACTCCATGGCCGTCTTCATTAATCCCTCGATGGGATGTGCGGTTGGCCTAGGCGGATTGGTGGTGCTGTTGGACAGATTGTCCATAACTGGGTTGTCCTCCTTTGAGATGGCCCAAGAGGCCGTATACGATCGCGAAGATAATATCGGAGGGGCGAAGCTGAATTATACTGGTAAATTTGCCGGCGAAAATCTCCTCGTCCCAGTCGGGGATCACCACCCATGCGGGGGGCTTTGTGGCGCGAGGTGCTATCCGGATCCCGATCCACCAGGCGGTAAGGTCGGTGAGCCGACCCATCCAGAGCGCCGTTTGCGCCGCATCGCCCGTGCCCACGCGCACCGATAGGGTGAAATCCTTCACCACCATGCGGTGCCAGAGTCGATCGGTAATACGATTCAAGAGTCGATACGCCCAAATGGCCTCATCGATAAGTTGCGGATTCAAAGAAAAATGGGAGGAGCCCGCTGTTTCCTGGGAGTGCTGGGGTGGGAGCACAGGGAGCCTCCAGGTGCGTCGGCGGGCCATGCCCCCATACGACACCTGAACCGTCAGCACGACGTGTAGTCCCTCCACGTCGACCGTTATGCAAAGCCTCATCGGAAGCCACAGGGCTACGACGATGAGCGCCAGCAATCCAAAAATGAAAAACGCTACCAGTATCCCGTTCATGGGGGTAGCGTTCCCGCGTAAGTTTTTCCTATTCTACCGTTTCGGAGGAAGAGGATAGTTCGCCCGAAGCGCTAAGCGGCGGGAGGTCGCCCGGACTCTTCAGTCCAAACTCTCGCAGAAACCGGGGGGTTGTGCCGTAGAGAATAGGTCGCCCGGGGGCCTCCTTGCGCCCTACCTCCTCGATTAAGTCGCGATTTAACAAGGTGTCCAGGGCCCGTTCGGATCCCGTCTGGCGTATCGCCTCAATTTCCAACCGTGTGATTGGTTGGCGATAGGCGACAATCGCCAGCACCTCCCAAGCTGCATGCGATAAGGGCTCGGGAGCTCGCCGGGATACCCGCTCGGCTAGGTTATCATAAAGACGCGGGTGGGTCGTTAGCCGCACCCCACCCTCGACCCATTGCACAGTGAGACCGGACCCGCGAACGTGAAGGTTCTGGTTCAAGGCCTCCACGTACGCCCCTACAGCCTCCGAGGCGACATCTAGCCACAAGGCCAGTTGATCCTCGGACACCGGGTCCCCGTGCACAAACAACAGGGCCTCCAGCATATCCAAATGATTCACGACCCTGGACCCCCATCTGCTGGTGTGAGATCAATCGGGCCAAATGGTACCCCCTGCTCCGCCTGAACCCGACGCGCATGCCATAGGTGTACCGCCGCTAAAAATCTCGCGACCCATTCAGGCCGCGGTCGGCCCATGAGACTTTGTTGAAGTCTGAGTTGACCCTCGCCCTGCACCGTTTGATACAACATCTCGATGTGCACCGAGAGCGGCTCCGGTTCGCGAGCGATCCGCCGCTCTATGGGAGCGGGCTTCGGCCGCAGCGTGGGGTAGGACCAAGAAAGCTTCCAAGGGCTGGGGTCCTTCACCGGCGCCGGAGGACGAGGCAAAGGCTCCCCCACCCGTCCCCAGCGCATTAAGGCCCTATCCTCTAAATTTCTTAATTCCGATACGGCGTCCTCCAGCCACTCGGGACGGAGGGACAGATCAAACGTAGGTCCTTCCGGTTCAGGATCGTCAGGTCGGATCAGCCCTTCGACCTTTTTCTTGACAATCCACGCCGCGACGGGAATTTCCTCGCTTGCCTGCAGCATATCACTGTGTTCCCGCCAACGTCCGGCGACCTCTTGTGCCAACGCCGAAACGTTAAGTTCTCGAGCGAATTCCGGATGACGACGAATCCGCTCGGCGATCACCTTCAGTTCTTCCGGGGGGGCGACCGGCCTCTCAGACATCAGGCATTCACACGCTTGTGCGTGGTGAGAGGCTTGTCCAGGCGCATCACATCATCCCAAGTCTCCCGCTCCACCCATACTGCCGCCACCCCGTCCTTAACAACAACCACGGCCGGCCGGGGCACTCGGTTGTACGTGGATGCCATCGAATAGTTATAGGCGCCCGTCGCCCAAATCACCAACAAGTCCCCTACCTTTGGATCCTTGAGTTCTGCGCCATCAATCAAAATGTCGCCACTTTCACAGTACCTGCCCGCCACGGTGGCTACTACGTCCGGGGAACCCTCAACCTTTCCGTCCACTTCCGCCTGATAGCGGGCCTGATAGAGCGCGGGACGAATATTGTCGCCCATACCGCCATCCACCGCGACATAGGCCTTGCCACCGGCCACGACCTTGTTGGCCTGGATGGTGTATAGTGTCGCCCCCGATTCCGCAACAATGGAGCGCCCCGGCTCCATGATGACCTTAGGGCGAGCGAGACCCGAGGGGGTGAGGTGACGAACGACTGACTCTACGGAGTGCACAATTTCCTCTAATGACGGCAGTTCCTCGACTCCGTCATAGCGCACCCCAATCCCGCCACCAATATCCAACACCTCTGGCCAATATCCGGCCCGTTCATGCCAACGACGGCTAAACGTCAGTAACGCCTCAGCATTGGCCACAAACGGGTCGGTTTCAAGAATTTGCGACCCGATGTGGGCATGGAATCCGTTTAAGCGGAGGTGTTGCGCCCCCAGCACCATCTCCATTGCCCGGTCGGCAATCCCATCAGCCATGCCGAAACCAAACTTCGAGTCAAATTGCCCGGTACGAATGAAATCATGGGTATGGGCATCGATACCCGGCGTGAGACGCAACAAGACAGGTGCAGAACGGCCCATCTTTGCAGCTAGCCGGTCCAACCGGAAAAGTTCATCCAAGGAATCCACCACGAACTGTCCGACCCCAACGTGAAGCCCGTACTCCAGCTCACCATCTGTTTTCACGTTGCCGTGAAAGAGAATGTCCTCGGGCGGGAACCCGGTCCGAATGGCCGTATAGAGTTCACCCCCGGATACCACATCGAGGAGCAATCCCTCTTGTTGCACTAACTCCACCATCGCTCGGCATAAAAAGGCTTTACCAGCGTAGGCGGTCATACCCGCCGGGTTCATAGCGCCCAATGCCTGCCGGTATGCATGCATGCGGTCCAGAATGGTGGCGTAATCTAAAATGTATAAAGGCGTGCCAAACGTCTCAGCCAACTCGCGCACGGGCACTCCACCCACTGAAATGTGGCCGTTCACGCTCTTTTCGTATGTATCTGGGCGCATGCGCCAACCCCCATCCCGAGAATCAAGGGGCGCCAGGAATCACGCCCCGTGCTTTCTCCAGACTAGCATCCCCCTAAAGGGCGGTCAACCGCTAAACGGGCTCCTTCCCCGGCGGCCGTCGGTGCGTTTTGTCCTTGGGATGGGTCAAAGCGGGGCGGTAAATTTTCATGTTCAGCGGCTTTCGTGCCAGTTGTGCCAGCGCGGCCTTGGCATTAAATGGAACAATGGGCCAAACATAGGACACTCCGAAAGAATCATTGGTGAACATAATCACTCCGGGAATGATAACCCCGACGGCGAATCCCAGCCATGGCAAGGCAATAGCCGCCCCAAGGCCTGTGCAAATAAGCAAAAAGAAGCGGACCAGCCGTACCGCCATGCCGAAATCAATATCAGGAACCGTAAAGGTGCCGACGGCAGCGAGGGCCACCAACACCATCGGCTCGGCGTTGATAAGCTTTGCTTTGATGGCCACGTCGCCGAGCAAAATGGCGCCGAAAAAGCCCATCGACTGGGTTAAGGGGTCCGGACTAAAGGTCAGCGCTAGACGCAACAGATCGACCCCAATTTCCAATCCCACCAGTTGCCAGAACAAGGGGATGTCGGTTACCTTGGGTTTCATCAGGATATCCAATTTTCCCGGCAAGTGAGCGTGTGTCACCACGAGTGCGTACCAAAGCGGAGGAATGACCCAGGAAAACAATACCCCAAGAAACCGAACCCACTTTAAGTACGTCCCCGTCATGACGTCCTCGTGGTACTCCTCCACCGACTGCAAGAAGGAGAACAATGTCACCGGAACGATAAGGGCGTTGGGCGAGGTGTCAATCATGACCAGCACGTGCCCTTCCGTTAAGTGTTCTGCTGCCACGTCGGGGCGCTCGGTGAACTTGCCGTTGGGAAAGGGATTCCACCAGGGTTTTTTAATGATCCACTCCTGCAGGGCTTTTTCAGACATAGTCATGGCATCCCCGTCGATTGCCTTCAAACGCTGACGGAGTAGCTTGACGAGATTGTCGTCCGCGATATCTTTAATGTACATTATGACCACGTCGCTCTTGGACCGACGCCCCACCTGTAAGGCTTCGATGCGTAGGTTGGGGTCCCGAAGCCGCCTGCGGACCAATAAGGTGTTGAAGACCAGCGTTTCCACAAAGCCGTCTTTCGGTCCCCGCAACACCCGTTCCAACGAGGGCTCACTGGGATTGCGATCCGGGTACTTCCGAACGTCCACCACCACCACATGCTTAACGCCATCAACAAGAAACGCCACTGGGCCCGCCAACACTTGATTAGCGGCCGCTTCCAGCTCGCTTTCGGGCGACACCTCAATATAGGGGATGGTATGATTTAAAAGCCCCTCCATAGTGGGATGCTTTAAGGCGCTCTCGGGTAGGGTTTCCAGTTGGTTCATAATGAGGGTGAGGACGGTGGAGTCGATAAAAGAGTCCACACACACCAGCGCGCACTTTGTCTTGGCCACTTCAAACTCACGCACCAAGATATCAAAGGATTCCTTATAGCCCAGATAGCGCTTCATCCATTGCAAATTTTCGTCAAGGCTCTCCGAGACCTCCTGCTTGGCCACTGCCCCCTTGCCCTGCACCTTGTACCTAACGGTGGGCATGATCGCCGCCCCCCTTCTGGAGAATTTCCTCCAAAGCCCGGCGCGTAGCGGGGACTCCGCGACCGACCGCATCATGCCCCTCCATCTTTCCGGGATCCCCAAGACCAACAATCGTTCCCGCAAATCCCCGCAGCACATCAACCGTATCGCCCTTCAAGGTATGCCCAGAAACCCGGTGGCCGTCTTTGTCGACGGCCTCGGCCACAACCTCGCCGTTTTGGTCCACAGACTCGGTCACGTCCACCCCCTCAACCGGATGGGTGTTGGCTGCCACCGCCACGACCCCCAAAACCTCGATGTCCGGGGAATTAATGAGCACGTCCAATGCCCGCTCTCCCCGGCCTAAACCCGCCTCCCCGCGATCATCCACCATGACCACAACCGGTTCCTTGGGTGCTTTTAGCACCCGCTCTACCAACGCTGACCCACTGAGCGGCGTAGGGTTTCCTTCAGAGGCCGTCAGAGGGTGGCATTGGAGGTCGTGGCAAGCTTCCGAGAGGGCTCGATAAGCGGTTTGATCTCCATCGGTTAAAATAATGACGCGTTTTTTCTTGGCCATGGTTATCCTCCATCGTTCATGCTTACGCTTTGGGCTTAAAAATGAGGGCGGCTGCTAACCCAAACAGCACCGCTGCCTTAATCCCCCCAGCGGCGGCCGTGAGCCCCCCGGTGAAGAGCCCCAAGGCGCCTTTCTCTTTAACAGCCTGCCCAATTCCCTCCACCATTGTGTAGCCAAATCCCGGCAACGGTACCGACGCTCCAGCCCC
The DNA here is from genome assembly GCA_027343765.1 of Sulfobacillus sp. GTDB lineage: Bacteria > Bacillota > Sulfobacillia > Sulfobacillales > Sulfobacillaceae > Sulfobacillus_B. Next base: position 2,434 of record DAHWKG010000189.1, on the reverse strand, counting down.
AGCCAAGTGCACTAATTTCCCGTAAAGTCCCAACCCACCAAACAGCGCTCCCAACATGACGAACAGCACCAGCACCTGACCGGCCGTGTATTGACCCAAATCCATGACCAGCTGCGCCGCCACACAGAGGAGTCCCCCAACGATAAAGGCCCATAGAAACATCATTGCGCTTCCCCCCTTCGAGCGCGAATCGATACCGCATGTGCTATCGAAGGAATGGACTCCCCTTGTTGAGAGGTGGTGGGCGAAAAGAGCGCACCGGTGGCCACCAGCAAAAGCCGCTCCCACTCACCGCTCGCCAATCGCCGGGCGAGCGGGCCTGCGAATACACTCGCAGAACACCCCGGTCCGGATCCGCCGTTATGCGTGTCTTGAGACTCGGCGTCATAGAGAGAGCGGCCACAGTCATCCAACTCGGAGCCGAAGCGGAGCCCTTTAGACTCGGCGTAAGCCGTCAGCATGCGGATGCCAAAATGGCCGAGGTCCCCGGTAAAAATCTTGGTGAAGTCTCCGGGCTTTTGGCCCGTATCTTTAAGGTGTTGCTGAATGGTGTCAAAGGCCGCCGGAGCCATCGCGCTTCCCATGTCATTGGGGTCCTGGGCGCCTATGTCCACCACGCGTCCCAGCGTAACGGCTTCAACGGCGAGCGGACCCGATTTTGACCCCAACACCACCGCCCCGGCGGCCGTGGATGTCCAAGCGGCTGTAGGAGTGCGCTGATAGCCTAACTCCAAAGGAAAGCGAAACTGCCGCTCCGCCGTTTGATGGTGGCTTGAAGCGGAAACCATTACCGTATTCATGCCGCCTCCGGCAATCAAAAGGGCCCCCAGTCCGAGCCCTTCGGTGAAGGTGGCGCACGCCGAAAACAGTCCCGCTAAAGGGCGCCCATGCTGGCGGGCGTTAAAGTTGGTGCTGACTATTTGGTCGAGCAGATCTCCTCCCAGCACCAACTCGATATCCGACCACCGAGCTAAGGCTTTCTGAAGAGCTACGTCGTATGCCTCGGCTAATAGTGCCTGTTCGGCCTGTTCAAAACTTTTATGCCCTTGGCGCTCGTCCTCCCACACGCGATCGAAATGCGGGCCGAGAGGCCCGTGTCCCTCCTTGGGACCCACCACGGCTCCTGTCCCGAGAACAAACACCCCCGATGTCCGATAGGTGGCCAACCCGACCTTTTCGAGCGCCATCAGGCGACCCCCGTAATTAAATAGCGTAAAGCTCCGACAATAAAGGCCGTAGCCATTCCATACACCAAGACCGGACCGGCTACGGTAAAGAGTCGCGCCCCAATCCCCATCAGGAGTCCTTCCGTTTTGTACTCCATGGCGGGGGCGACCATGGCGTTGGCAAACCCCGTGATGGGGAGCGCTCCCCCCATGCCCGCCCGTTTGACCAGCCGGTCATACCAACCAAGTCCCGTCAAGAGTGCTCCCACCGCAATCAGCACCACCGAGGTCGGTGCGGCCGCTTGCTTTGCTGTGAGATGGCCATGGTGCATGAAGAACCATTCAATGCCCTGACCAACCTCCGAGATCATACCGCCCACAAAAAACGCCCAGAGGAGATTACGAAAAATGGGCCGTCTGGGCATCATTCGTTGAGTAAGTTCTTGATATGCCTTTTGCTCTTGGTTCATCAAAGTCCCTCCGGTCAATAAAAAACTCCCGAACGCGTGGTTCGGGAGTAGTATTGACCAAAAGACTTCCCAGCTACTCAAGAGCTCCGACTCTCCTCATCGCTGAGTGCCGCCTTTAACTTATCCAAGGCACGTCTTTCCAGGCGTGACACCTGAACTTGTGAGACACCGAGACGACGGGCCACCTCCATTTGGGTGCGTCCCTCGACGATCCGTAGGCGCAGAATGAATCGTTCCCGTTCATCCAACAATTGAAACGCCTGGGAGAGCGCCAACTGTTCCACCCACTCGCCTTCAGCCCGCGAATCGCTAATATTGTCCCCTAACGGCGTTTCCGATCCATTGGGCGTTTCCAGGGTTTGGTTGAGCGAAGCAAGCGGTCGTACCGCTTCCAATGCCTCGGTGATGTCGCTGACGTCCACATTTAAGGCGTCTGCAATTTCTTGGGCGGTGGGTTCCCGCCCAAGCTTCTGCGCCATCTGCGCCCGGGTGGTTTCCACCTTCATACCTAATTCCCTCAAGGACCGCGCCACCCGGATCGGTTGGTCATCCCGCAGATGACGACGGATTTCTCCCATAATCAACGGAACCGCATACGTGGAAAATTTGAGCCCCCGGTCCACATCGAATCGGTCGATGGCCTTCAAGAGACCAATAGCTCCCACTTGGAACAGATCATCGGGATCGTAGCCTCGCGCTTGAAACCGATGCACAATATGCCAAATCAGATTCCAATGGCGCTCCACCAATTGTTGACGGGCCAGAGCGTCGCCCGCTTGGGCGCGGCGGTACAGACCG
>DAHWKG010000185.1:0-6093 GCA_027343765.1 Sulfobacillus sp. | reverse complement strand
AAATCCCGTGTATTGGACGGGCCAATAACAAGAGTATACTGTCTACCATTTCGTATACGTTGATGTAGTTGCTCGTCTCTCACTATGTGGAGAGGCGATTTTTTGTTGTACAAAGGAGATGTGATGGGACGATGAAAAAATCGCGGGACCCATCGATCGCGCCAACCCGGCGTTATCGATGGGCTTTTCTCGTGGGACTTCTCCTGTGGCTAGGATTCGTTGCAGGAGGAGCGGTGTGGGCTTACCCTCCGCCAGGAGGCACCGGAACCTTCATTAAGCGCATCAGTTGTACTCAAGGTGAATTGTGCTACTACGATACGGGTCATTGCAATAGCCAGTATGTAGCGTTGCCCAACGATTGTACGAGTGGAAGTAGTGGAGGCGGAGGATCCTCATCGTCGTATTGCAACCCGAACATCATTAAGTACACTTGGGCGCAGGCCGCGTCGTGTGGTGGAGCCAATGCGACTAATCAATGCGGCCAAGCGGTGCATTCCAGTGCAGGGCCAAGTGGCTGCGCGAACGTCTGCACGCCAAACGGGACATTAAAGATGGTCCCCTTGTCCTGCACCGGTTCCTGTCACGAAGCCACGTGGCAGCAGTATAATTCCTGCGGATCCAAAAATGGGGGCACGTATACGAGTTACGACGGTAATTGTACCAGTGGATGCGCCGCACCGCCTACCACTACGCCACCGTCCTGCACCGGCACCTATCATTGGGCGCAAACCGGGTGTGCGAGTACCCCAGGGCAAGCGATTTGGACTGATTACGGACCATGTGGGCAGATCTTGAGCACCAATGTGGGCAATGCGACGAGCGGTACTTGTCTAGGGCCTAGCAGTGGCGGAAGAACACCGACGTCGAATCCCACTCCTACCAGCACGGCACCCTCTTGTACCCCCTCGACCTCGACGAGTTATGGCGGCACGTCGTGGACCGGGTGTGCGAGCCAAGGCGTAGAAAGCGGAACGCAAAGTTACACGGTGTCTCACAGTTGCCCCTCGTATACGTCTTACGGCAGCCGGACACTGACGCAGAGTACCAGTACCACGTGTCAATCCGTGGTGGAGCATCAATGTGCCTACGCCAAGCCCGGCTACGCACAGAGCGAAACGTGTCTCACGAGTCCTTTAGGCGGGACCACGAATTGTTCGGGCTGGTCGACGCCCTACTATGATCCACACGACTGTCCCATTCCGACGCCGGTGAATTATTAAACGAATGCCCACGGGAAGGTCCTCCGAGAGGGGGGCCTTCCATTTTCGCGGAGAACGAGAAGGGGGGAAAAGGGCCATGCACTCGGAATATGACGGGATGCACGGGACTCAGCTGGTGCTGATGTTGATCCTGTTGGGGTTTTTCCTGGGAGGCGCGTGGGGCTGGGGGCCGATGGGAATCCCGATGTTTTTGAAGAGTTTGGGGCATTGAGCGCGACAGACGGTGTGGAGGCTAATCGGTGGCCGGGGGGCTCTCGCGAGAGAACCCCGCCTGCTGGTGATTCCCTGCCAGAATTGCGGCTAATGAGAGGAAGGTAGACAGGATGCATAATCCATTGCGACCCGATGGGCCGCGACAAAGTCCCTGGGAACGGTTCGATGCCGAACCGCTCGCCCGGGATTCCGGATCGGCCGGACCCGACGCCGGGAATGCAGACATCGACCAGGCGTTCGGCTGGCTCCAAGACCATGCTGCGGGGATCCTCGCCGATCCCCACCACGCACCCCGATCCGAGGTGTTGGCCGCCATCCACGCAGCCGTCATGGCCCGCAATATGCGGAAAATTGAGGCCGACCGCCTCACCGAACAACTGACGGATCAGTTGCTGGGGGCAGGACCCTTGGCCCCCTTGTTTCGCGATCCGGCCGTGACGGAGATTCTCGTCAACGGCCCCCAGATTTATGTAGAACGGCAGGGCCGGTTGGCACCGGCCGTGGCCTTGGCGTCTCGGACCGCAGCGATTGAACTGGCGCAGCTGTTGTGTCGGCATGAAGGGCTCGAATATCAGTCGAGTCGCCCCCTCATGAATTTCATGTGGACGGATCCCGGTCGACCCGGCGACGGGGCACGCATCAATCTCGTGCATCACAGTAAAGCGCCCACCGGGGTGGCGCTCAGCATCCGCAAACGCAACACGGAACAACCCTTGGCGTTACCGGACTTGATTCAGGCGACCATGCTGAGTACGGCGGCGGCCGACTTCCTGGTGCGGGCCTTAGCCGGGGGCCTGAATATCGTCTTTGCCGGGGAACCCGGCTCCGGGAAAACATCCCTCATGCGGGCCGTCGGGGCCCGGGCCATCACGGCGGGGGAACGGGTGGGGACCCTGGAAGATGTCGATGAACTCCGGCTGGCGGTCCCCCATGTGGTGGCACTCATTGGTCAAACCGAGCGGGTGTCGGCCGACGATCGGGCCCGCGGGGCGGTGAGTCAAGAAGATCTCTATCGGAATACGCTCCGGATGCGGCTAGATCGCCTCTGGCTCGGCGAACTGCGGGGCCCGGAGGCCTTCGATTTTTTGGAAGCCGCCATGAGCACTGTGGGCGGCATGGCGTCGTCGATTCATATCCGCCGCCCCGAAGCCTTGGTGAGTCGCCTGTATCAAATTGCGTGTAAATATCAACTGGGGATGCCCCGCGATTTGATCCAAAGCATGGTGGCCGAAACCGTGGACCTGATCGTCCAAGTCGCACGGGATGGCACGGGCCATCGGCACGTCAGCCGGATAGCCGAAGTCACGGAGACGGGGGCCATGCGGGATCTGTTTCGCTGGGATCGGGGCGCGCACGCGGTGGGGCGGGTGGCCGACCTGTCGGCCGTCAAGCAGGAGTGGATGGCGGAACACACCTCGTCTGCATGGGCCGCGATCTATGGGCAGGAGGGATAAGCGATGGGACGCAGTGGGTTGATTGCGGTGTTTGGGGTGCTGGTGGCGGCGTTTTTGTGGCAGATCCTGTCGCGCACCACGCCGGTGGATTTTTCGACACGAGAAGCCCGCCGCGGCTCGAAAACGCGAGCCGTGGTGGGCATCCAGCAAGGCTGGCTCACGTTGACGGGCCTGCCCCTCACGCCGCGTGGGGTGCAGCGCATCGGGTGGGGGACGGGTCTCGTGGCCACGGTGTTGATTACCCTGGTCACGCACAATCCTTTGGTGGGCACGGCGTTTGGACTGGTCGGGCTGTTGCTGCCGGAAGCCGTGATTCGCTATTGGGCGCGCAAACAATGGCAGCGTTTGGATGTGGCGGCCTATGCGGCCGCGCATATGCTCCAGGTCAAACTCCAAATGGGGATGCCGGTCTTGGCGGCCTTCCGGGCGTTGCTGCCCGAGGCCGGGGAGCCTTTTCGATCCTGGATGGCACCTTGCTTGACCGCGGAGGCCGCCGGGGTGCCGCTCGAGCAGTCCCTCAAAGCCCGCGCGGTCCCGATTCAGCATGTGGAACTGGGGGCCTTGGCGGACATTCTGGCCACCGAACGACAGCATGGGCGCACCGCCCCCATTGTGGGGCGCGCCGTGGATCTCTGGAGTCAACGGATTCACGCCGACGCGGTGCGTCGGGGAACCATTGCCGGCAGCACCATGTTGGGCTATGGGGTGGTGCTCTTAGGGATCGGGGCGTTTTGGGTGTCCGTGGCCATGAGTCCGGCCGTCCGCCACGGGCTCGGTCACGGGTTGGGACTCGTGACGACCGGCGTGGGCGCCTGGATGATTGCCTTTGCGGGATATATTCAAAATCGGGTGAGTCGGCAGGCGGAGGCGATTTGAGATGACTTTTGGGTTGATCAGCGTGGCGGGCCTCTTTACTATCGCGACCCTGTGGCGGCTCTTGCATCCGCCGCGGGCCGCAGATTGGACGGTCCCGGCACCTTGGTTTGAACGCGGGTTGGCGGGCCTCGATGCCCGTCTCCGTCAGGGGTGGAATTCGACGACCCAACGGCAGGCGGCCACATTGGCCATGCCCTCGTGGCATGTCGTAGGGCTGATGCTCACGGCCTTGGCGGGGGGCGTGCTCGTCGGCCTCGATGTGGGACAGGGATGGATCCTGGCCTTGGTGCTCGGCGGACTCTTGGCGTGGAAAGGCCCCGCCTGGGTGATTGGGCACCGCTTTCGGGGCTGGCAAGCCCAGATGGCTCGCGATTTTCCCCCGTTGGTCCTGATGCTCCGCATTTATCTCGATCTCGGAGAACCCTTGACGGAGGCGCTGGTCCACACCCGTCCGGCCTTGTCCCGCTACGGTCAAAGCGAATTAGATCGGCTGGGTGCGGCCTTGCAAACGGGAGCACGGCAAACCGCCCTCAAAACCTGGGCGCGGCGCACCGATCTCGCCTCCTATGCCCTTTTGGCCGATACCTTGGCCCAAGGCTGGGATCAGGGGCTGACCGCAGACGTGCTGACGCCTTTGGACACCTTGATTCTCGCCAGTCGCGAGCAAGGGACCCGCAGTCTCACGGCTCGGTTGGATGGCATGGCCACCATCGTGCCGATTATCGCCGCGTTTGGGGAACTGTTGGTGGTGTTGTATGCGCTGTTGGTGGGCAACGGGATTGGCTAGCACTGACGGTGGAGGAAAAAGAGGAGGATAACGCAATGTCCTATGCCCTGTCGGCACTTTGGCGCCAGAGTCATCCCGGGGCGCTCTGGGGTTGGCTGGTCGCGAGTGCCGGACTTGGCTTCTCCCCCTACTGGGGGGTCGGCATCCTAAGTCTCTGGGTGGGATTAGGGTGCGTGCTCTGGGAACCGCTGGCCCAAAGATGGGCCGCCGCGCACGGCCACCGGGTCTGGTTTGTGCTCCCGAGTCCCGCCCCGTGGGTGCGTCGTCGCTTGCGGGGCTTGGGGTATCGAGGACCAGTGGCGGGGCGCGTTTGGGAGATTCATGTCCAAGAACGCCGCCGCTGGACGGCGGCAACTCCGCCGGGGGCCGCCGCGGCGTTTCGCCAAGAGTTTACCCGGGATCTGTTGCGCTGGATCGGGGGGCGGCCTCCGGGGGTGGCCATCCTCCTCTCCACCTTTAATGCCTTGCGGCCAGAGGAGGTGGCCCAGTGTCAGGCGAGTCAAGCCTGGATCGGTCGGGGCCCGTTGCATCCGCGACTCCCCCGATTGACCGACACCCGCCGGATGGTGGCCACTCAGCGTCGGATGTTTGGCGGAGTGGTCTCCACCCGGGATCGGACCAATCCCGGCTCCTGGACCACCGTATACTGGCCACCCCGTGAGGGGTAGACCCCTCAAATTTTTCTCGACGAGTGCATCAGACCGATAGCCGGGTCGTGCCAGCAATCCCCCCGACCGGCTGTGTAGATTCCGTGAAGAGAAGGGCTCCGCTGGTTCTCTTCACCTGGAGAAGACTAAAGGAGGCATTGCATTATGTTCACCATCATGACCACAGCGCGGCCGCTGGCGGCGGCCGTGGCCCGGTTTGTCGCCAAACGCCGGAGTGCAAGCGGAGTCGGGACGAGCGGGGCGGAGATTGGTTGGGCGATTGGGGCTGTCGTGTTGGTGGGGGCCGTGCTCTACGGCATTCATAGCGGCATGTTGCCCTGGATCTCCAACTTGTTTTCGGGGATCTCTGGGATTTCCACCAACACGACCACGACCCCTGCGGGGTAAGCACCACGAGGAGGCAGATCGATGCACACCCCACGATGGCCACGCTGGGTGCGCTCCCGGGGACATCCCGGGGGCCTCTCGAGCGGGATTGGGTATATTGGCGGACTGATTTTGTTCGTGACGACCTTGACGGCCGGGGTTAGCGGGGCGCAATTGGTGCGGGTGCAAGCCGCCCTCTCGCATGCTGCCCAAGTCGCGACCCAAAGTGAGCAACAACAAGGCTGTTGGACGGCCGCGACCACAGAGGCGGTGTATCAAACGCTGAAAGGGGCGGGGATTCACGCGGGTTCGGTGTCACTGACGGCGGACACCGCCAATTCGACGGCCTATGGCGGAGCGGTGACGGCGGGACTCGCCACAAAAGTGGGGGTCTCGGTGTTGGGAGCTCAGCTGATGCAGATTCCGGTTCAGGCGGCCGCCAATGCGACCAGTTTTTACACCCCGACGACAGCGGGTGGGAGCAACGCGGCGTGTGTCACGCCCGCCAC
>DAHWKG010000180.1:0-8702 GCA_027343765.1 Sulfobacillus sp. | reverse complement strand
CCCAAGATTTTTCGGTGTGGCAGGGTGCGTCCCCCTCTCGTTCTGTCCTCCGATGGGTCTCCTCTCCATGCTATCAACTTTCACCCGACCTTGCCAGATCGTTGGGGGAAATAACAAAGAAATGGCGGCCGGGCCGCCATTTCATCACCAGTGGGAGGTGATATTTCATGGTACGTGAGCGTTACCAGATTGTGCCACAATTGTCAACGTTGGTCGAGAAAAATCTCCTGAATGCATAACCAAGGCCCCTCCCGGTGAGGTTCTAGATAGAGGGGGAAATTCGATGATTGTGCTTTGGGCCATGATGCTTTGGGCAGCAGCGATCATCTTGGCCGGCACCGGCTACGGCGCGCGTGATTTAACACGCTATGCGCTTGACCGACGCACGGTGGTACTTTGGGGACTTCTTGTGTGGGTGCTGGGTTGGCTGACCCTGTCCTCATTATGGCCTGGCACGCGGGTGAATCTTGGGTTTCTAGTATTAGCAGGGCTAAGCGCGGTGGTGGGGCTCACCGTGGGATCGGTGCGCTGGTGGTTCATGGGCGCTCTCCTGGGAATGCTGGGGGCGATGATTCGACTGCTTGCTCCCATTGCCGTTCATCATGCATCCGTGATGCCGGTGGCGGCCATCGAGAGTGTCGGCCTCGGGGTGGCGGCAGGGCTCGGCCTCGGGGAGTCGTTCCCCGCCGCGACGGTTGCCGTACTAGGGGAAGCTCTGGCCTCTCTGGTGGTAGCCTCGCGCCACACCGGGGTGTACAACTTAGGGCGTCATGATCTGGCCATGACTCTTCTCGCCGGCCTGTCAGCGTGGGCTGTGGGATGGGTGGCCGACCGGACTTGGGCCCGATTGGGTCGTACCGCTTGACCTTCGACATCCTGACCCGCATAATTTCCCAATAGACTTCCAGTGAGTAGGTGTCGAATTGGCTATCGTCGCATTGGTCGGACGGCCCAACGTGGGTAAGTCGGCCTTGTTCAATCGAATGACAGAAACACGCCGAGCGATTGTAGAAGATTACGAGGGCGTGACTCGGGACCGTCTCTATGAGACCACCGATTGGAATGGACGCACATTCACCGTGGTCGACACGGGCGGGATCTGGGAGGATGAGGCGGAGACGCTCCTCAGCATGACGCGCGATCAGACCGAGCTGGCTATTCAAGAGGCCGACGTGATTGTTTTGGTGGTCGACGGGCTGGCGGGGGTGACGTCGGCGGATGACGATGTGGCTCGGCTACTACGGCGCGCCAAAAAACCGGTCATTGTGGCCGTCAATAAGGCCGAGAGCACGCGGGCTGATGTCGCCGACTTCTATCGCCTGGGACTGGGCGACCCGCTCCCAATTTCCGCGATTCATGGCGAAGGAATCGGGGATCTTTTAGACGAGGTGGTGCACCGACTGCCGGAGGGCGAAGAGCCCGAGCTCACCGCTGAGGAGGAGTCGATGGCCCGTGTTGCCATTGCGGGACGGCCGAATGTGGGCAAGTCATCCCTACTCAATTGGTTTTCCGGCGAAGAACGGACGCTTGTGACCCCGATTGCTGGCACGACCCGGGACGTGGTGGACTCGGAGATTATTCACGACGGCCGTCGCTATTTGTTCTTGGACACCGCGGGGTTAAGGCGGCCCAACCGCATCGACGAAAAGTTGGAGGAAAAGACGGTTCAGCGCTCGCTTGAGGCCATTCGCAATGCGGACGTGGTGCTCATGGTACTGAATGCGGACGAGGGCATTTCATCGCAGGACCAACGCATTGCTGGCCAGATTGATAGCCACAAAAAAGCCACGGTGGTGATTCTTAATAAGGCCGATCTCGTCAAGGGAACGACGCTTCCCCTCCAGGAGCGGGTACGGGAGCAGCTCAAATTTTTACCCTATGCGAGTTTGGTGCCGACTTCGGTGGCCACCGGATGGAATCTCGACAAAATTTGGCCAGAAATTGACCGGGCGTACGAGGCTTATACCAAACGGATACCGACCCACCAAATAAACCGAGTGATTGATGCCGCGGTGCATTTGAATCCTCCGCCCAGCCATAACGGTCATCAATTGAAGGTCTATTACGCCACCCAGGTGGCCATAAGGCCTCCACATATCGTGTTGTTCGTCAACGATCCGGAGCTCTCCCATTTTAGCTACGAACGCTACCTGGAACATCGCCTACGAGAGGCATTCGGATTTCATGGCACGCCCATCCGGCTGTCTTTGAGGGCTCGGACGCGGAAGGAAAGAGTGTGAAAGGCGGACCGGATGGTCCGCCTTTCCATTTACTGCTTGACCGTTTCCAGTTCCAAGTGGAGGTCGACGTTATCGCCCACCATGACGCCGCCTGCTTCAAGAACTTGGTTCCAGTTGACACCAAAGTCCTTGCGGTTAATGCGTCCGCTAATCTCGAACCCAGCCCGTGCGTTTCCCCATGGGTCCGCCCCCAGGCCCAGAAATTCGACATGCACTGGCACTTCATTGGTGACCCCTCGTAGCGTGAGGTTGCCATAAACCGTGTACTCGCTGTCCGAAATCCGTTCCACGCGAGTGCTGGTGTAGGTCATGGTAGGGTAGTGCTCCACGTCGAAAAAATCGCTAGTCCGGAGGTGATTGTCGCGGTCCGGCTGATTCGTGTTGACGGTCGTGATTTGCACCTCAAGTGAGGCCGAGGCTTGGCTGAGATCCTCAGGGTTACCGATAATTTGTCCGGAAAAAGAGCCAAAATGACCACGCACCTTGGAAACCAGGTGCCGCACAACGAAGCCGACGGTACTATGAGAAGGGTCAATGACCCAGGTGCCTTGAGTGTCTTTCATGTAATTTTCCTCCTAGGGTTCAAACTTACCATGCTTACAAAGTGTAAGCAACGGTGGTATGAGAAGTCAAGAGGCATGAAGAGCTGTACGCCAAAAACATTGCCAAAGGTTGGCATGAACCTCGTCGCGATTTCATATCTTGCTACTGTCATTCATAGGGTGATCCCGGGACAGGCGAGGACCGGCGCCAACCCTGGTAGACGAGGGAGGGAACCGACAGGATGGAGAAGTTTGACCTGTTTAAGGATTTAGCCGAACGAACCGGAGGCGATGTATATATTGGCGTCGTGGGCCCGGTCCGCACCGGTAAATCCACGTTCATCAAGCGCTTTATGGAACGTATGATTCTGCCCGCGATTGACGATCCCAACGAGCGTGAACGGGCCGTCGACTCGCTTCCCCAAAGTGGAACGGGTCGGACCATTATGACCACGGAACCGAAGTTTATTCCCGACGACGGCGTGGAAATCGCGCTCAATGATGCCATTTCTTTTCGAGCCCGTCTGGTGGACTGTGTTGGCTATGGGGTTTCAGGGGCGCTCGGTTACCACGAGGATGAAGGTACGCGTATGGTTAATACCCCCTGGTCCGATGAACCTATGCCGTTCGAAGAAGCGGCGGAAATGGGCACCCAGAAGGTCATCCAGGATCACTCCACCATTGGTGTGGTAGTCACCACCGACGGATCGTTTGGGGACTTACCCCGCGAGTCTTATCAAGAGGCCGAGGAGCGGGTGGTGGGGGAGCTTAAGGAGTTGGAAAAGCCGTTCGTGGTGGTGCTCAATACCGCCCATCCCTATGCCGAGGAGACGGTTCAACTCGGGCAAGAATTGGCGGAAAACTATGACGTACCGGTCATTCCGGTAAACTGCCTCGAACTCCGCCAAGACGATATTGCGCATCTTTTGGAGCAAGTGCTTTACGAATTTCCTGTAAGCACCATCGGTTTTGAGATGGTGGATTGGGTTGAGGCGTTGCCATCGAGCCATTGGCTCAAAAAGCAGATGGAACTGGCCTCGGAGGAGGCGCGAATGGCCATTGCCCGTCTGCGCGATGTCGAGACTCAAGTACAAAATCTGATGAGCTACGACTACATGCAAGACGTCCGCCTGGCCCATATGGACATGGGCACAGGCGAGGCGGAGATTCACCTGGGTGCCCGAGATGACCTTTACTACCGCGTGTTGGGTGAGTTGGCGGACCGCCACGTGGCAACCCGGGGGGATGTGGTGAAGCTGTGGCGAGAATACGTCTTGGCAAAACAAGAGTGGGATAAAGTCGAAGAGGCGGTCCGCGACGTGCGCGCCACCGGCTATGGGATGGTATCTCCAAGCCTCGACGAGTTGAACTTGGAAGAACCGGAGCCGATTCGGAAAGGCGCTCAATTCGGAGTGCGCTTGAAGGCGACAGCGCCCAGCATTCATATGATTCGCGCGGACATCGAGACCGAAATTACGCCCATCATCGGCACGGAGCGGCAAGCCGACGAATTGGTGCAATACCTCATGGAGCAATTTGAGGACGATCCCAAGCGCCTCTGGGACACCAGTCTCTTAGGCAAGTCCCTGCATGCTTTGGTGCGCGAAAGCATTCAATCGAAACTCTTTCGCATGCCCGACAACGCCCAAGAAAAGCTGCAGGAAACCCTTACCCGCATCATTAATGAAGGATCTGGTGGTCTCATCTGCATTATCATCTAAGCGCGGCATCGAAAAAGCGCCCGGGGTAACCTCCGGGCGCTTTCCACGTCGGTCTCACTGCTGAATCGCTAGTTGTAGGAGATACGAGGGTCCACAATAGCGTACAGGAGGTCGGCCAAAAGGTTCCCTAAAATGGTGACGGCGCCAAGGAATACGATAATGGCTAGAAGCACCGGATAGTCCGTTTGTCCCGCCGCCTGCCAGAATAGAAGGCCCATGCCGGGGTAGTTGAAAATTTCCTCCACCACTAGGGCTCCTCCAAGCAGTGCCGGCAACGAGAGACCGAACAAGGTAATAAGCGGCAATACCGAGTTCCGAAGAGCGTGGACAAACAACACCCGAAATTCGGTAGCGCCCTTTGACCGGGCGGTGCGAATATAGTCTTGTACCAAGGTTTCGCGCACCGACGACCGCATATACCGACCCCACTGAGCCAAACTCGTGATAACCAGGGTGAGCGACGGCAGAACTAAGTGATACAGATATGACCAGAAATTCGGGTTGGGATTGTTGGGGTTCGTGATGCCTCCGGCTGGAAACCAGCCTAAGTGGAAGGCGAACAGCTTAATCAACAAGATTCCCAGCCAAAAAACCGGCATGGCGTAAAACAAGTACATCAGCACGGTTACGACCTGGTCGAACACGGTGTTGGCCTTGTAGGCCTGCGCGGTGCCCAAACCAATGGCGGCCAAATGAGCCACCATTACGGCGATGGCAACCAACTCTAGGGTGTGCGGCAACGCATTCATAATGAGCTGAATCACGGGCTCGTTATAGACGTACGAGTACTGGAAGTTGCCGTGAATGGCCTTCCACAACCAAATCAGGTACTGCATGTACAAGGGCTTATCGAGGCCTAAATTGTGAGCCAAGATCGCAGCCCGGGCTGGCGTGTAATGGTTTCCCAACAAAGCCCTCACGGGATTCATGGGGATGAGGTGCAACAAAAGAAAACTAATGATGGTCACCCCAAGAAGAGCGGGAATGGCCTCAAGGACGCGCCGGAGAATATATCGACCCACAAGTTCACCTCCTACAACCGAGAGTCAAACGCTTGCCGTAGACCGTCACCGATAAAGTTGATGGACAGTTCGGCGAGCAAAATTGCGAGGCCCGGCGGGTAGGTTAGCCACCAGCTATTTTGGAACATGTAGTTCATCGCTGATGACAGTTCCGCGCCCCAGTTGGGAGCCGGCGGGGGCAGGCCCAGGCCCAAGAAACTTAAGGTTGCCACAGTTAAAATGGAAAGCGCGACGGAGAACGTTCCAGCGACCAACACCGTTCCCAAAAAGTTCGGGAATAGATACTTCAACATAATTCGCCAGTTGCTGGCCCCGAGTGCCTGCGCCGCCTCAATATACGTGCGGGTCTTCAAGCTAAGCACTTCGGCGCGCACTAGACGCGCAACCGTAAGCCACGACGTCGCCGCCAAAATAATGACCATGATAAACACGCTGGGCTTGAAGACAGCGTCCAAGAATAACAGAATGAACAAACCGGGAATGGACAAGATAATGTCCACAAAGCGCATGAGGATCGTGTCCACCCAACGCCCGGCCATCCCAGAAACCATGCCGTAGAGGGTGCCGAAAGCCATCGATACCACGGCCGACGCAAAGCCGACAATTAAGGACGATTGGCCACCGACCATGACACGGGCCAGGTAATTGCGGCCCAAATCATCCGTTCCCAACGGAAATTGGGCGTTCGGGGGCTGCATCATGTGCGCTAGATTAATGGCCAACGGGTTAACCCGGTAAAACAGCGGCCCGACAAATGAAAACAGTACCAAAAAGGCCAGTCCGGCAATACCCGCTATGGTCAGGGGGCTCTTCCAGAAACGCCGCCATACCCTTCCCTGATAGCTGTATGTCACTTCTTGCAAATTGGTCTCGGCGACAACCTCAATCGGGTTTTGCATTGCCCGCCTCCTTTTCATCAGGGGACGACTTGTCCCCGTCATAATGGTGCCCGACGCGTGAATTCTATCTGCCCGAAGAGAGAGTCCACGCGATCACTTGAGCGGGTGTTCGGACACATTGGGGTCCTGCAAAAATTGCGTCAGTTCCACCAAGGAAATCTCATCCGCTAACGAAGATGGACTTTCGCAGAACGGTCAGCGGATGATTCGACATCTTGGCGACTCACTCCTGCTAACCTGAACATTTTAACATGGAAAACCACTATTGGCGCGCTTTTTTGACGAATGATCGAACCCGCCAGGCCTCCACTTTGTAGAAGGGCATCCAGACATTGGCGGTCCAGAAAGCGATTCGTGGAGAGATGGTCCAGTGTTGGTAGGGATAGACCAGGGGAATCAAAAATTGGGGAGGATGCTCGACCTTCGGAAGGGTGTTTACGGCTATAAGATGTGCCGTCACCGCGGCGGTTTTGGCGCGGGAGAGGGTAATGCCTTCCCGTTTCCATTGGGCGAGGATTCTTGTGGCCAGTTTCCGTCCGTAGGGAGTAGACGGCCTTTGCAAGTGGACTGATAAGGGAATACCTTGGCGGGTCACCCACATCCCGCCTTGTTTACGGTAGCCAGCTGCGATAAGGACCGCCTTTAGCGGGGGACGCTGCGCCCGAATGGGAACTCCAGGGAGGGACTGTCTTTGAGTCCCGGCACTAAGAATATCCGCTGCCTGTTTAAGGGAAAGTCCGGCGAGTCGGGAGCGAACGGCAACATCCCATTCCCAGGTGCTCTGACGGGAAACACGTCGAAAGCCCATAGGGACCGGTCCTTTTTCCCCGGTCGTCCAGGACAAGTCGACAGGCCTTACCGGATGCCAAAGCCAGTCTAAATATTTTGTTTTGGGTGCCCCCAGATAATAATGGGTGTTTGCAATCCAGCGAAGGCTCTGGGACGTGAGGCGATAAGGTCGATAGGGACCACTCCCCATCACGTCTTTAAGAGTGGTTAAAAACCTGGCATTGCGAACCGAGGCCACGGGTTCGTGGTCAAGATAAAATGCCGGAAGAATCCAGAGACCACCGGACGGTGTCAACACGTCGGCGGCGAAGTCCGGGTCGGCCCGCTTGAGCACAATGTTGACGGTGGTGGGCGATGTGCTAGAGACGGATAGAATGTTAGCCAGTTCGCGCCGATGGCCGAAGCCGCTGGCCGGATTCTTATAAAAATTGAGGCTCCACACCACGTCGCTTGACGCGACGGGACGTCCATTCCACCACTTCGCATAACGGTTCAGATGCAAGGTCCAGTGCGTATAGTTTGGGTCATGGCTCCAACGGCGGGCAAGTTCCGGAATGGGTTCACCGTTAGGAGCCGTAGCAAGAAGGGTCTGATAGACCTCTTCGGCATATAGTCGGGAACCGGGCGTAGAGGCATCCACAGGGTTAATATTCACAACGTCCGGTGTGCGGACTCGAATCACCGTATCGTAGACATAGGCAGAATGGGGAATTTTCAGGTGCGGGGCACCACAACCAGCAAGCATCCAGCCGCCCATGGCCAGTGCAGCGAGGCGGGATTTCCACCGGATAACGTTCATGGCTCGCTCCTCAGTCGACAGCAATCAGCGTTATTGTACCATGGCCCATAAGATCTCAGGCAGAAACAATGAGAGGCCCGGACTTTCGCCCGGGCCTCAGGAATTCCTAGCTCACGATCAAAGCGACATGTGGTTATACTGTGGCAATCCTGTCACCGTGTTGCCCCACTTGTAGCCGCCGTGGACATTAGGCGCGTACACGTTAATGGCGGCGAAATTGGGAAGCCACAACATGGGCAACTGCTGGGCGGTGTAGGCCTCGTACTGGTCGAACGCTTTCATGGACTGCGCCTGGCTGGCATAAGGCTTATGCGTGGCCGCAATCAAAGCGTCTTCCTTCTTGTTAGCATAGCCCGTGCCGGAGGGGGCTGTCGAGCTGAACAATTGGCCGCCCGTCGGCAGCCAACCAGGGCCGTCATAATACCATCCTGACCCAACGCCGATCTGCCAAGCGCTCGACGTGTGGTTGCTGGTCATCGTAAGGAATTGGTTGAAGTTAACGCCTTTGAGGGTTGTCTTCACCCCAATGTTGGCCCAGTCCTGCTGCATGAGCTGGACCTGCTCTTGGGTTGATTGTAGACCCGTGACCCAAAGGAGCGTGAACTTCATCTGTTGTCCCTGGCTATTGGTCATGACCCCATTCTTTAGTGTCCAACCGTGCGACTCGAGAAGCTTCTTCGCCGCACTGGG
>DAHWKG010000177.1:0-9882 GCA_027343765.1 Sulfobacillus sp. | reverse complement strand
ATCATTCCCGATGATTCTGCGGGGGCCACACTCATGGCGAAAACACTCCTCTCAGAACTGTGTTTCTATTCCCATTATTACAGCGGTTTTATGAATCGACTACCGGTTTGGCGATTTGTCTCACCAGGTGGAACGACCGCCTGAGTCGCTATCCGACTTCAAACGGTCCTCGGTTGACTGGCGAAATATATTGGGATCCCATTCTGAAATAACGGAATGATCTGCGCGATTGACCAAAGGGTAGGGGCGTGGGAGGAGAGACTTCCCCAGCATGGGGCTGGGGTCATGGAACACGCCACGTCGGCATGGAGATCCTTTATAGGACGATGCCGTGGTCAGCGCGGTACGCCTTCCTTCCATTCATTGTTGGGGGTACAGATTTCGCCACTTCGGGAATTCGGCGCAAATCGCGCCCGCACGGGGAAGGAGAGTCCTGCGTGTTCAGTGATAAATCGGAGATGGCCGTCTATCATAACGCGCACTCGGGCGCGCATGTGGGGCACGCCCGAGTATTTGTCTCGTCAAAAACGATTTCTTTTAGACGGGAGTAAGTCGCGGCACCGTTGCCATTCCCTCTAGGTCCTCGACGAGACCCATGGCCCGAAGCACCCTGTTCTCATCTTCGATGCCCCCATATCTTGCGAGCCGCAACACCTTTTCCTTAATCACCGCGCGAGACAGAAAGTTTCCCGGATCCCCCTTGGGGACGTCCACCTGTCCCCTATACTCGTGGCCGTCCTTTGTCGTCACACGAACCCGTCCTAACCAGCGCTCGGGATAGGCCTGTTCGACCTCATCGTCCTGCACCATCGTCACCCGTTTCATCAATTGTCGGATGCTGGCATCATGGAGAGTGTCTTCGTTAAAGTCGCTGATTGCGGCGTGCCCCTTAATGGCGATCAGGGAAAGCACGAAGGGCATGGAAAACTTGGACTGATGAATGGTCCGAGCCTCCTCAGCCGGCCCTAGCACGTCGATAGCCGCCTGATGCACGTGCGCCTCCACCGTCTCAATATCGTCCCACGAAAGATGGTGCTCGACCATCACCTGTTCCAAGGCATCGGCAGACGGATGCGTATGGCGGCAGGACGCATGCCATTTGAGGGACGTCTCGAGCACGGCCCAACTTTCCCCAAGGCGCGAAGATAGCGCCTCAGGCCGCGTGCTCTTCGAAAACGCCGTTCCCAACCCCTGTGGCCCTTCGAGAATCTGCCGGGCCCCTAAAAGACCCCACTCGGCCCCATAGGCGGACAAGAGACCATCGGACGCTGCCTTGGCTATGTGTAGCTGCTTTGAGTCAGCCGCATCCCGAAGAAATTCCCAAAGCCCGGCCGCCTGCGTGCCGGCCGACCCGACGGCATGGCGGAGCCGATCTGCCGAAAGTCCGAGAATCTTTCCGGCAGCCACGGCCGCCCCTAACGTGCCTGCGGTGCCGGAGGTATGAAAGATTTTGTAATGGCTCGGGCCCAGGAATCGTCCCACGCGAATCGCCATCTCATAGCCGGCGACAATTGACAAAATGAGGTCTCGACCCGAGACCTCCCTATCCTGTGCGGCGGCCAATGCCGCCGGAATCACGGTGGCACCGGGGTGCACCACTGATCCGTTGTGGACGTCATCTTGCTCAACCACGTGGGAGGCCGCCCCATTGACCATCGCCGCAAACACCGGGCTGGTCAGGCGCCCGTTTCCGAGGCATTCCGCCCGCCCGGTTTTTGGCCCCATGTGGTTGGCCCACGCATCCATGATCTGCGTTGGCCTCGCCAAACGGCCGGCCAAGGTTGATCCGAGCCAATCGAGGATCAAATCCAGGGTCCGCACCACCACCTCGTCAGGGAGATCGTCAAACGTGAGAGGCGCCAAGAATTCCAATAAACGGTCGGTATCAGCCATCGTTTTCGTTCACCTCCTTAAGAATCTGTCGAGCCCTCTCAATCACTGGGCGATCCACCATCGCGCCCCGTACCTTCACCGCACCGGCATTTTGAGAGGCGGTCATCACCTCTCTCGCCCAGGCCACCTCATCCGGTGCCGGGGCGTATGCGCGATGCACGGGGGCGATTTGCTGGGGATGAATAATCATCTTCCCCGCCATGCCGAGAGCGCGGGCGCGGCGGGCAGAGGCCTCCAAGGCGTCCCCATCGGTGATGCCGGGAAACACCGCATCGATCGGACCCGGCCAGCCCCACACCCGGGAGGCTAGCACCAAAACACTCCGAGGGAACCCGAGTTCACCCTCATCGGCCGTTTCCAAGGCGCCGATGTCGTTTCGATAATCAAGCGCTCCGAAGGCCAATCGACCGATCCCGGGCCAGGGGTTCTTCACGTCCATCACATCGGCGAGGCCCTGGGCCGTCTCGATGATGAAGAGCCACTCACGGGCAAAGCCCCGCTCGCACAGTTCCTGGACGGCGGCGCGTGTCGCCTTCGGCAGCACAATGCGAAGGTTCGGACCCACGGCGTCGTGAAGCGCCCCCAAATCGTCATAGCCCCACGCGGTGTCCAACCCATTCACCCGTACCCAAGGCGTTCTCGAAAGAGGCTCTTTTAGGAGCCGCGTGACGGTGTCTCGGGCCCTCAATTTCTGGTCCGATGATACGGCATCTTCGAGATCCCAAATGACCTCATGGGCCCGGGATTCCATCGCCTTTTGCAACCGGTCTGGCCGGTCGCCGGGGGCATAAAGCCATGTGCGCGAAGTGTCAGGCATGGTGTCCCTCCGCATCGTCCGAAAGCTTTGGTCGCGGAATCACCGGCGCCTCTCCCCGTTTATACACCATGATGGTGCGGATAAAGCGAATCACGACCGTACCCTCTTGATTAAAACCAATGGTCCGTACTTTCACGATGCCGACGTTCGGCCGCGAATGAGACTCGCGCTTTTCCAGCACCTCCGACTGCGAATAGATGGTGTCGCCTTCGAATACCGGATGAGGCAGTTCGACATCCGTCCAACCGAGATTTGCGAACACATTTTGCGAAATATCGGTGACACTTTGCCCCGTTACCAGCGCGAGAGTAAAGGTGGAGTCGACCAGAGGTTTCCCGAAACTGGTCTGAGCGGCATACACGTGGTCAAAGTGCACCGGCGCGGAATTTTGTGTCAACAGGGTAAACCAGATGTTGTCGGTCGTCGTAATGGTACGCCCTAACGGGTGCGGGTAAATGTCCCCCACGGTAAAATCTTCATAATATCGTCCCTTCCAACCTTCCTGAACCATCTTGATTTTTCCTCCTTTGCTTCTCGCCCGGGCTATCCCGCCGTTCGGGCGGAATCGTCCCCGGTCACCACTTCCAATGATTTTCGTGTCGCGCGCACGGTAAATGGCAAAATAGCGGCGGTCAAGAGACCCGATGCGCCCATGAATAGAAAGACCGTGGTAAATCCGCCACTAATCCCACCCCAGGCGAATACCGCCGTCGCCAAAATGGGCCCAATCGCGCCCCCTAAGTGGCCGACGCCGTCCGTCAGTGAGACCCCGGTAGCCCGGGCTCGGGTAGGGAAGCTCTCCGCCGTCAGCGCATACATGAGCGGGAGGAAGAACCCTAGCGAGGCCGCTAAAATGAAGACGGAGAGGTAGATAAGCACGGGGCTTGCGAAGAGACCGATGGCGGCAAAGGCCAACGTCCATATCAGCATGCCGACCAAAATGATGTATTTCCGCTCGAAGGCATCCCCAAGCCAGGTAGCGAGCAGTGCGCCCACCGGGTAACCGACGGACGCCGCCAACAAGAACACAATACTGTGAGTGAGCGTATACCCCCGATCCACAAAGAAGGTGGGCCCAAGGCCAAGCCAGGTGTAGGTACCCACGTAGAAAATCAGCCACATGGCTAACAGGAGCAGCACCCGCCCACCATAGGGCGGGTGAAAAAGCTCGGCGGTAGGAAAACCCCGTCCCTCTACCTCTTC
The DNA here is from genome assembly GCA_027343765.1 of Sulfobacillus sp. GTDB lineage: Bacteria > Bacillota > Sulfobacillia > Sulfobacillales > Sulfobacillaceae > Sulfobacillus_B. The sequence goes on along the minus strand of DAHWKG010000177.1, from coordinate 5,969 downwards.
CCGCGTGTCTACTAGCGGGGGCAATTCTCCACGAAGCCGTCCTTTGACCCAGGTCTCGGCCTCTTCAATAATGATCCGGGCTTCATCATAGCGGCGCTTGGAGAGAAGCCATCGTGGTGATTCAGGAATTCGCTTAAATGCCAGAAGGGTCAGCGCTCCTAACGCCCCAAGAAAGAACATCGCCCGCCATCCCCAAGAGAAGTTGGGCACCAAGAACAAGGCCACAATTGGGACAATGCCTTGTCCCAGCATCGCGAAAACGTTCGCCAAACCGGTGTAGCGTCCGCGGACAGAAGCAGGCGCCAGTTCGCCCATATAGGCGGATATGGCGGCAATTTCAGCCCCAATTCCCATACCAGTAACAAATCGCCAAATGACCATCCAAGAAAGGTTAAATGAGAAGGTGGTCGCTAAGCAGCCCACCGTGAAAAGGAGCGTGGACAACATAATGGCCTGCTTGCGGCCAAGGGCATCGGCTAGATTGCTATTAAGCCACGAACCGAGGATATATCCCAAGAGGCTCGCGGTAATCGGCACCGCTGCCTGTGCAGCCGTTAAGTGAAACAATTTGCTAAATACCGGAAGCCCAAAGGCCACGTTGGTGATGTCAAAAAAGGCGATCAGATAACCGATGCCGACAATCCAAAGGACGGTCCTACGATAGGGCCAGATGGGTAATCGGTCCAGCCGCGCAATGAGTTGTTGATCTTCTGAGATATGGGTACTCTCCGCCACAAATTCCGCCTCCTATTTTGTCCGTCAATTCTCATCCGCGAAACGTTTGGTATCCGAATCCTTAGACCACTCCGTCATTGTGCCATTCGTCAATTGCACCGGAATGAAAGCCTAGTTCTTGCAAAATCGCGTCGGTATGTGCGCCCAACTTCGGGACATCACCCATGAGAGGTTCCGTCCCAGAGAAGTTCACGGGAGGCAGTAACGCCTCAATCATGCCCCCGGGAGTCGAGACCGGCTTCCATCGCTCCCTCGCCCGAAGTTGGGGATGATTCCACAAATCCTCCACGCTATTGAGCCGCGCATAGGCAATGCCGGCCTCATCAAGCCGCGCCAGTACATCTTTTTGATCCATCCGCGAAAAGACCCCATCAATGGCCGCATTTAATGCGGCGCGGTTGGCAACCCGGAGGGAATTGTTTTGAAATCGAGCGTCGTCCGCGAGATCCGGTGCCTCTAGAACGTCTTGGCAAAACAAGGCCCACTCACGCTCGTTTTGGATGCCCAAGAAGACTTCCGCCCCCCCGGCCACGCGATAGGGTCCATAAGGTGCAATGGTGGCATGATGGGCTCCCGTTCGCGCGGGAGGGTGACCCGAGAAATGTCCATAATTCAGGGGATAACCCATCCATTCAGCGAGCGCTTCCAGCATGGAAATATCAATGACCGTCCCCTGATGGCTCTGAAAACGCTGAATGAGGGCCAACAAGATGCCCGTATAGGCGTACATACCCGCGGCGATGTCCGCAATTGACACCCCTACTTTTACGGGCGTCTCGGCCGTTCCGGTAATGGAAAGGAGCCCGCTTTCCGCTTGAATTAATAAGTCGTAGGCCTTTTTTCGAAATTCGGGGCCGTCAGGGCCATACCCCGAGATGTTACACACGATGAGTGCTGGGAACTCCTGTTGGAGGGTTTCCCGGTCTAGTCCCATCTTTTCCAGCGACCCTGGCTTCAGATTTTGCACCAACACATCGGCCCGTTTGAGCAACTGGCGAAATACGGTTTGCCCCGATTCGGTCTTCAAATTGAGCGTCAGGCTCTCCTTGCCCCGGTTAATCCAGACAAAATGGCTGGACTCACCGAAGACCGTCTCGTCATAATGCCGAGCAAAATCTCCGCTACCGGGTCTCTCAATTTTAATCACCCGCGCTCCGAAGTCGGCGAGCTGACGGGTGGCGAACGGGGCCGCCACCGCCTGTTCTAACGCCACCACCGTCACACCCGCTAAAATTCCCCCGGCCATTAGTACGACCTCGGCAATCCCAGCACATGCTCGCTGAGATAGGTGAGAATTAAGTTGGTGGAGATGGGCGCCACTTGAAAGAGCCGGGTTTCCCGAAATTTCCGTTCAATGTCATACTCCATGGCAAAGCCGTACCCTCCGTGGGTCTGAATAGCGGCGTTGGCCGCCTCCCAGGAGGCTTCCGATGCCAATAACTTGGCGAGGTTCGCGTCCTCCCCGGCACGTTCGCCGGCATCAAATTTTCGCGCCGCCTCCGTACGCATGAGATCGGCGGCACGAAGATTCGCATAGGCTCGCGCCAAAGGAAATTGAATGCCCTGATTTTGACCGATGGGACGGCCGAACACGACGCGTTCGCGGGCGTAGCTTGTAGCACGATCGATGAAAAAGTAGCCATCACCGAGGCACTCCCCGGCGATTAATATGCGCTCGGCGTTCATTCCGTCAAGAATGTAACGAAATCCTTGTCCTTCCTCACCTATGAGGTTTTCGCGTGAAACCGGAACCCCATCAAAATAGAGCGCATTCGTTTCGTGATTCATCATGGTATCAATCGGTGACACGGTAAGCCCCGTCTGAATCGCCTCGCGGAGATCGACCATAAACACGGAGAGTCCTTCGGAGCGGCGCTTGACTTCGGCTACGGGGGTGGTGCGCGCTAACAGTAATAAATAGTCCGAATGCTGCACCCGGGAAATGAAAATTTTCTGTCCAGAAATAATATACCTCTCTCCATCCCATGTCGCCGTCGTCTCAAGATGGGTGGTGTCCGATCCGGCCCCAGGCTCCGTGACGCCAAACGCCTGAAGCCGAATGGAACCGTCCGCAATTCCGGGAAGCCAGCGTTCCTTCTGTTCTTTCGAGCCATGCCTGAGTACCGTGCCCATGGTGTACATCTGCGCGTGGCACTGGGCCGCATTGCCCCCCGAGCGATTCACTTCTTCCAAAATTACGGAGGCCTCGCGCACCCCAAGCCCGGCCCCCCCGTATTCCTCGGGAATTAAAGCGCCCAAATAGCCGGCCCGGGTCATCGCGTCTACGAACTCCTCCGGATATCCCCGCCGACGATCCAGCTCCCGCCAATATTCTGGACCAAAGTGGGCGATGAGTTTCCGTACGCCCTCGCGAAGATCCTCAAGTTCTTCCATTATCCCATCCTTCCCCGTATTCTGACATATTCCTATTCTCTCTGATATTTGATACAATATCAAGAGATGACATCGTTTTCCAGGAGGTTCCTGATGGATTCCCCTTTCCTCAATGAAAATTTGGCCCAAAAGGTCGCGGATCTCATTCGGCAATCGATTTTAACGGGGGAACTTAAATCCGGAGAGAAAATCCCTCAAGATGAGCTAGCGGAGGCCTATGGCGTCTCGCGCATGCCTATTCGCGAGGCGTTGGTTATCTTGAATTACGAAGGCCTCGTCAACCTCGAGCCCCGGCGGGGCGCCTGGGTGGCCCCGATGACGCTCCAAACCGTGGATGAATCGTATGCGATGCGCCATTGGGCCGAACCTCAAGCGGTGTTTCTGTCCGTTCCCCGACTCACCAGTGACGATTTCGCGTCTCTGCAACATGCCGTAGGGGCTTTGGAAGAGGCTGAACGGCGCGGTGACCCCAGCACGTTTATTCGGGCCAACGCGGACTTCCATCGAATCCTTCGGTCTCGGTGCCCCTGGCCGAAATTAACCGCCTTGGTTGACTCCCTATGGAAGGGGTTTCCCCCCTTAAGTCCGCAATTTGTGTCGGGTCAAATGGCCCAAGACCACGATGAGCACCAAAGACTGCTGCTGGCCGCCCAAAGCGGCCAGGCCGACCAGGCCAAACAAGTGATGGAGCACCATATCAAGCGCTCATGGAACATGGCTCGTACCCATTTTCGCGAACTCGGGTGGCCCGACTCACCCCCAGAGAAAGGATTCGATACGCATGCGTGGCATTAATACCGCCGAGGTCCAACAAGCCGTCTCTGAGCTCTGTCGTGAGGCCAACACCGCTCTCCCCCCTGACGTCTACCAAGCACTCGCGACGGCGTCGAAGCAGGAGACGTCACCCATGGGACAATATGCTTTGGCCCAAATCGTGGACAATGCCGACTATGCCCAAAGTCAAGGCGTGGCGCTCTGCCAAGATGGGGGCGTCACCATCGTCTTTTTGGACATCGGCCAGGACGTGTATTGGGAGGGAGAGCCCCTCGAGGACGCCATCAATCAGGGCGTGCGGGATGGCTATCAGACTAGTTTCCTTCGCGGATCCATGCTGGATAAACCATTTGGAGGAAAAAACACCGGCGATAATACCCCGGCCATCATTCATACGCGCATCGTACCCGGAAATCAGGTCACGGTAACGGTGCTTCCGAAGGGCGGCGGCGGGGACAATGCGAGCCGCATGGCCATGTTTACGCCGGCCCAAGGCCTCCCCGCGGTCCATGACTTTGTCATCGAAACCATCGAAAAGGCAGGGCCGGGAGCCTGCCCACCCCTCATTGTCGGCATTGGTATTGGCGGGTCGTTTGACTCCGTCGGCACCCTCGCTAAACGCGCCTTGTTACGGGACATCGGCGCATCGCACCCAGAGGCCGACATCAGAGACTTGGAACATCTATGGCTTCAGGAAGTCAACCGGCTTGGGATTGGCCCGCAAGGATACGGGGGGATTACCACGGCGCTTGCCGTCCACATCGAAACGGCCCCCCGCCATATCGCCAGCATTCCCGTGGCCGTCAACTTGCAATGCCACTCAGCTCGGAAAGGAGTGCGAGTCCTCTAATGTCGCCCATACACCTCAACTGTCCTATTGATAACCCAGCCCAACTGCAGGGACTCCATGCGGGCACACCTGTCCTCCTGTCAGGTACGGTGCTAACCGGTCGGGATGCGGCCCATCAGCGCTTGCACGAGCTCATTGTCGCCGGGAAACCTCTTCCCGTCGATCTCACCAACCAGATTCTCTATTACGTCGGGCCGGGGCCCGCGGCACCAGGGCAAATCGTCGGGGCAGCCGGTCCCACCACGGCAAGCCGCATGGACCCGTATACCCCGGAACTTTTAGCCTTGGGGTTGAAAGGTACGATTGGCAAGGGATATCGAAGCCCCGCGGTCAAACAAGCTTTGGTCGAGCACCAAGCCATCTATTTCGGTGCCATCGGTGGCCTCGGTGCCCTTCTCAGTCGAACCATTGTGGGGCAAAGGATTCTAGCATTCCCTGAACTGGGTCCCGAGGCCATCTACGAGTTTCACGTGAAGGACTTTCCCGCCATTGTGCTCATTGACTCGGCGGGTCGAGACTTCTATCAAGAGGGGCAGTCCCGGTTTCGAGATATGCCATAGCTTTGCGTGATCAGGCGGACGTCCGGGGACAATCTCCTCGCCTATCTTCTGGATTTAGAGTGCCATTCCCGTCGTACGTTCACGAGCGAATCTTCCCGTGGAAAGCGCCGATGTTGTGGTCATTGGGGCGGGGCTCCTCGGCCTATCGGTGGCGTATCGCTTGGCCACCAAAGGCTCGTGCAACTGGTCTTGGAGCGGGAAGCCGTGTGGGCGAGCGGCTCGTCAGGGCGCAGTTCAGAGGTGTACGGCTCGAATTTTCCTATGCGAGTAGTGTCTGGTTTTCGCAGTACGGACTGGATATCGTCGCACATTTCCGAGAACGCGTTGGCGACCATCAATCTCCTGAATGTCCATCCATGTCGCTGAAAGAATATCAATCACGTCGGTTAGCCTCTCACGTTTGACTGGAATTAGTTTAAGTGTAATGCCCTATCCCTCCTCGCTGTCCCCTAGAGCCGCGCTAGCTACGGACCGAAAAAAGGGCGGTCTCAAAAGGCTTTTATCCTAAAATTTTCTCCCACTTGACCCCCTAAAAACTGGAGTAAGATGACCGGCTTCCTCCACTTACGGGGTCAAAACAGACGCATTTTAGGAACGGCATCACCGCCGACATGCCTTTTGAGACAGCCCCCTTACCCGCTCCTAGGAAGGGATTG
>DAHWKG010000148.1:0-20362 GCA_027343765.1 Sulfobacillus sp. | reverse complement strand
GGCGTTTCCCGAGGTCAACTTTCACTTCTTTCAGTCGAACCATGAAGGGGCACTCATCGATACGTTGGAGAGTTGGCATACTGAGGGTATTCGACACTTGGTGATTAACCCCGGGGCCCTGACCCATCAGTCGTATGTACTCCGGGACTGCCTGCTCGGCCTGGATTTTCGTGCGATCGAGGTCCATATTAGCAATATCTACCGTCGTGAAGCCTTTCGGCACACGTCGCTGATTGCGTCGGCGGTCGAGGGGCAAATCAGCGGCTTGGGCGAAATGGGCTATGTCATGGCCGTGCAGTACTTATCGCGGGATTGATGAATGGCCTGTTTCGACGGGATATGATATCGTGTTCGGGAGGTTTAGGGGCAGAGATCGACCCCAGTCTTGTCTTGTAGAGGAGCGGTTCCATGATTTCAAGCAACGATTTTCGCAACGGCGTTACCCTCGAGTTAGACGGGGTGGTCTATCAGGTGATTGAATTTCAACATGTCAAACCCGGCAAAGGGTCGGCGTTTGTTCGTACCAAACTCAAGAACTTACAAACCGGCGGCGTTGTTGAGCGCACCTTCAATGCCGGCGAACGGGTTCCTGCGGCTCGCGTTGAGAAGCGGGAAATGCAGTATTTGTACAATACCGGCGACGAGTACACCTTTATGGACACGGAAACCTTCGAGCAGATGACGCTCTCGTCTCAGGATATCGGCGAGGGTGTTCGGTTTCTGAAGGAAAATATGATGTGCCACGTGGTCCTGTTTAAAGGGGCCAGTATCGGCGTCGAACTTCCCAACAGTGTTGATCTGGAGATTGTCGAGACTGACCCGGGATTTAAGGGCGACACGGCCACGGGTGGAACCAAGCCGGCAAAATTAGAGACCGGAGCGGTCATCAAGGTTCCCCTATTTATTGAGCCCGGGACCGTTGTGACCGTTGACACCCGAACGGGGCTCTACGTCGGTCGTGCGTAACCACCCGATGACCTTTTGGGGGCGGCGCCAATGAGGCGCCGCTTTCGCGTTTTGTGCATGAAAAGTGCCGGTCTGGTTAGCTTATGAATGTAACGGCTAAGGAGGTGGTCTTGTGGCAGAACTGCGGCGTCGGGTTTCTCAGCTCGCCAGCCGCGCCGAGCGCATGGACCTCAGCGGGCGCGGGCGCGAAGGGCAGATGTTGGCCGAAATGGTCGACCTCTTGCGCGAAATGACCTTGGACATCGAAGAGGTCACCCAGAATCAAGAGGAATTAGAGGAATACGTGGAGGAAATTGACTCCGACTTGATGTCCTTGGAAGAGGACGTGTATCTTGGCGACGACGACGATGATGACGATGAAACCGGACTGTTCGATTTAGACGATGACGACGATGTCTCCTATATCGAGCTGGAATGCCCAGTATGCGAGCTAGAATCCTCCTACAACGAAGCGCTCTTCAGCGAGGACGGCATCCAGTTGACCTGCCCCCACTGCGGTAACGTCGTCTTCGACTCCGATGAGGACTGCCTGGTGGTGGACGACGAAGGGGACTGGCAAATGGAGGACGACGAAGAAGAGCTATTCGATTAGCGTTACGGCGCGGCACCCCGGTGCCGCGTTTTTTCTTTCCCGGATGAAGCGGCCGAAGCCCGAGCATCGGCTGACTTTTTTGCGCTCACCTTCGCGCCTGCGCTGGCCCTCCCCAAAGAAAACCTGGTTCGCTGCGGCGATCTCCAGGTCCATCGGATTTCCTGAATTGGTATAAGCTGGGGACCCGTCCCATAGATATTACACAACTGGGACGAGGTCCCGGGGTTCAGGAGGTGTGAGATGGAAGCGTGGCAGTATCTGCCAAATCCATGGCGAGAGGCGATTGAAAATCTGCCACGTGACTACTTCGCCACCCTGGAAGAGATTCGTTTTCGCATCCATCGGCCCGTTTATCTATATGGCCCCGGAGGGTGCCGCGCATTGCTTCAGGAACCCGTTAGTCCGCAACAACTGGAACAGGTCCTTTGGGTGTTGGCGGACCACTCGATGTATGCCCGAGGGGACGAACTCCGGCAAGGGTTCCTCACCCTAAAGGGGGGACACCGGGTGGGGATTGCCGGCCGGGCTGTCGTCGAGGATGGACGCGTTACCACCTTGACACAGATTAGCGGGTTAAATATCCGTATCGCCCGTGCCGTCCAGGGGCCCGGTCGCGCGCTCTGGGAACGACTTCAGGCAGCGGGTATAGAGTTGGGCGGGGTCTTGCTGGTATCCCCGCCGCGGGCAGGGAAAACCACCCTCTTGCGGGATTTGGTACGTGTCCTGAGCGACCAAGGGCGGCGGGTGGTGGTGGTTGATGAACGGTCGGAGATCGCGGGTCTCGGGGGGGCCGGGATCTCCGGCCATGATTTGGGTCTGCATACCGACGTCTTGGATGGGTGGCCGAAAGTTCAGGGGATCGAGGTCGCTATTCGCACCCTCGGACCGGATTTAGTGGCCGTGGACGAATTGGGGGGACCCAAAGATCTCGAAGCCGTCTGGAAGGCCCGCCACTCGGGGGTGGGGGTCTTGGCGACCATGCACGGCGATTCGCGCCAGGATCTGCTGGTCCGATCCGAGTTCCGCCAGGTGCTTCTGGAGGGCGCCTTTGATGCGGTGCTCACCTTGTCAGCTAATCCGGCGCCCGGAACGGTTCGGGAGGTATGGTTCCCGGATGGTGCCGCATGACGGGGCTGAAGGTCGTCGCCGCGCTGGCGGTGGTCGGCGCAGCTCTCGGCTTAGGTCGATTGGCTGCCCGGCCTTATCGCGCACGGGTACTCACGCTGGAAGCATTTCAGCGGGTCATGCGCCGACTGCAGCCTTTAATGGTACGAAACCGACTGCCGCTTCCCTCGGCACTAGTGGAGGCGGCCAGGGCGCAACCCTTGTTGTTCTCCGCTATTGAATCCTTGGTCGCCACACTCGGGAACCCGGATGCCGATCTGGCGCGCCAATGGGACCAGATGCTGGAAGGGATTCCGGGACTTTGGGAGGACGACCGCGCGGTGCTGCGGGACTTCGGGCGGATACTGGGCAGAACCGACGCGGAGGCGCAACAGGCGGAGTTGGCCGCCGTGCGAGAGGAGCTGTCGCGTTTGACCCTCGAGGCGAGACGGCACGAGGCGCAGGATGGCCGGCTCTATCCCGCGCTCATCAGTGCCATGGGGGTCATGGTGGTCATTCTGTTGCTCTGACGAGAGGTGAGGTAATGGCAAGCGTCGACCTGATTTTCAAGCTGGCCGGAATCGGTATTTTGGTCACCGTGGCTTACAGCGTACTGGAACGGCTGGACCGCAAAGAATGGGGGCAACTGGTGGCGCTGGCCGGCATTGCCATCGGCTTTTTGATGGTTTTGCAGGAGGTGGCTCAGCTATTCCAGTCCGTCCGCACCATGTTCAACCTCTAAGGGGGGCTCCCGTTTGTTGGATTTAATGCGGGTGCTGGGACTAGGGCTGATGGTGACGGTGCTTCTCATCGTGGTACGCGAACAGCGGGGCGACATCGCGGTTATCGTTCGATTAGCCGTCGGGGTGGCGATGTTTCTCATCATCGTACCTGACATCGCTCGAGTGATCGCGAGCTTTGTCCACATTTCGGAACTCGCTCACATTCCCGCCCAGTACCTCGCCATTCTGCTGAAGGTCATCGGCATCGCCTATCTCACCATGTTCGTAGCCCAATTGGCTCAAGACAGCGGCGAGGGTGGCACGGCCTTAAGGGTGGAACTGGCAGGGAAAATCGCCATCTTGCTCCTCGCCGTTCCGCTGGTGGCTAGCATTACCGAGACGGTGTTGAAGCTGATTCCGAGCTAGGGTTGGTGAAGGAGGGGAACGGTTTGAAAGGCTATGTGTGGCTTGCCGGAGGAATAGCGGGGGCGCTGTTTGTTCCTCATTTGGCATGGGCGGCCTCGGTTCCCCACCTCGTCAATCAGCAGATTCAATCCCTCAACACCGGTGGATTAGAGCAGAACCTCAACCACATGCTTAGCAAAAGCGGCGGCCCTCGTTTGCCAAGTGTGGGAGAGATTGCCCATCGGGTGTTGGCTAAACAAATGCCCTTTGACCCTCGGACATTTCTGACGGCGTTGGGTAGCGCCCTTCTCGGCGACTTAGGCGTCGAGGGGCGGGTGCTGGGTATCATTTTTCTGCTCACGGTATTAGCAGCCTTATTGGCTCGCCTAGGGGAGACCTTTGAGGGGCTTGAGAAACAAGGCTTGGTATCACTCACGCGTATGGTAGTCGTATCGGTCCTCATCTTAGTGGCGCTCCATTCGTTTGGGGTGGCGATCTCCATGGTGCGTGGTTTGGTGGGAAATCTGGTGCATTTCATGGAATCGCTGATTCCGCTTTTGATGGTGTTAATTGCCGGCAGTGGAGCGGTGGCGTCCGCCGGCATCTTTCATCCCTTGATGCTACTGGTCACCAATTTAGTGGCAGTGTTGACCAAGCAATGGGTCCTACCGCTGGTTTTGATGGCGACGTTGGTGGAACTAGTGTCGGTGTGGCTTCCCAAATACTCGCTGAAAAACTTAGGGGGCCTGTTCCGTACCGTAGGCCTCACCTTGTTGGGAGGTTTGATGACGCTCTTTTTAGGGGTGATGGCGGTTGAGGGAGCGGCGGGATCGGTAGCCGATGGGGTGACGCTGCGGACGGGAAAATTTCTAGCCAATACCTTTGTTCCGGTCATCGGCAAGATGTTTTCGGACGCCATGGAGGCGGTGCTGGGAAGTTCTCTCTTGCTCAAGAACGCTGTGTCGGTGTTTGGGGCTCTCGGAATCATCGCCTTGGTGACATTTCCGTTGGTCAAGATCTTCGCCATGATGGTTCTCTATCGGGTGGGGGCGGCCGCATCGGAACCGCTCGGGGTTTCGGGGGTAGGCGAGGCCCTCAATTTGATGGCCAATGCGCTGGGCTGGCTCATGGCGATTGCAGGGGCGGTGGCGCTGATGTTCTTTCTGGTCGTCACCGTGGTGGTGGGGACGACCAATGGGGTGCAACTATGATGGCGTCCATCGGCGATTGGATCAAGGTGCTGATAGTGGTCGTGCTGCTCGGAAATTTTGTGGACTACCTTTTGCCCAAAGGCGATATGAAACGATATGGGGGATTGGTGGTGGGATTGGTCATCTTGGCAGTGATGATTAATCCGCTTTGGGGGTGGATGCGCCATGTACGGCATGTGGCCATTGGCGCCCCAAATGCCGGATGGACGAATACGGCTCAAGGATTCAGTACGGTAGTGGAGTCAGAAGAACTCCACCAGGCGGAGGCCATCGTCCTCAGTATGCCGCACATCCTGTCCTGCCAGTTGACGAGTAATTCCGGTGGGGCTGTAACGGCGGTGGTGCGGACATCCAATCGTAAAGTCTCCCTGAATACTGTACGCCAGTACGTCAAGGCTGCGTTGGAAGTCACCATGGGAAAGGCCCCCGAGATTGAGTTGACGGTGCATGCGGATCGTCCTGTCAAAGGTTAGGAGGGAACCATGCCGAACGGATATCGCGAATGGTGGAATAAGTTCATTCAACAGGATCGGAAGAGCCTTGTCAGGCTCATCGTCATTGGCGGGGTGGGGGTGTTGTTGTTAGGATTCGGTAGTTTCGGCGTCTCGCGCCCCTCACCGCCGGCAAACAAAGCAACCGCTGGCGACCCGGTTGGGGCAGCAAAGACCCCTTTGGAACGCCAAGAGAATCAGATATCCCAGCAATTGGCCGCCATCTTGACGAAAATACCCGGGGTGCACCAGCTATCGGTGGCCGTTACGTTAACTCGCAGCATTCAGTCGCAATACGTGGATAGCTCGGGATCCGGCAATGGCACCCAGCCGGTGGTTGTGACCACAAATTCTGGCCAGACGGTGGTGCCCTTTGATCAGATTGGCCCAGCCGTGGGTGGGGTGGTGGTCGTCTCCCCATCGGCCATGCGGCCCCTGATTCGCAGCGAACTCACCCAGGCCGTGCAAACTCTGTTGCAGATACAACCGTATCAGGTATTGGTTTTGCCAAACTAGACTCTTTTGAAGGAAAATAAGGAGGCAGTCTCATGAAGCGTCCACAAGTCATCCGATTTGCAGCATTCGTCACGGTTCTGGCGGTATTGCTAGGCTATGTGGTGTATCACCGCACCAGCCCCGACACTGCCGTAAGCGCCCGGGGCGGGTCCATTACCGCCAAGGCTAAGGCGAACACCACCAGCTTAGAAAATTACTTTGTGAACTTCCGTATGAAGCGGGACCAACTAATGTCCAAGGAAGAGGCGACCTTACAAGCCCTGCTCAAAAACCCCGGAATTTCGAAAGCAGCTCGGTCGCAGGCGTCGGCCACCTTGGTGCGCGACACCCAGGAGTTAAAGCAGGAAACCCGCATTGAGGGTCTCTTGTCCGGTCGCGGGTTTCCGTTGACGGCGGTCACTGTGACCCAAAATCAAGTCGTTGTGCAGGTGGGGGCGGCCCAATTGAGCTCCAAGCAGGTCGCTCGGATTGCCGACACGGCCACCATGGTCACGGGTCTTCCTCCCGAAGACGTGGTGATTCTTCCTAAATCCTAAAGGTTCTAGGGAACTAGGGGGACTCCGGTCCCCCTAGACATCTCTCCCCGATTATGGTCTATTAGTCAATGATAAGAAGGGGAGGATCGCATGTTTCGCAAGATTTTAGTGGCCAATCGCGGGGAGATCGCGATTCGCGTCATGCGGGCGGCCCGGGAACTCGGCATTCAAACGGTGGCAGTCTACTCCGATGCGGATAAAGACGCACCGCATGTGCGCTATGCGGATGAAGCGTTTCCTATCGGTCCAGCCCAATCGGCCCTCAGTTACTTACATATTCCGAACATTATCAATGCCGCCGTACATACGGGAGCCGAAGCCATTCACCCAGGCTACGGCTTTTTGTCCGAAAATGATCATTTTGCCCGGGTGGTGGAAACCTGGGGTCTGGTCTTCATTGGACCCCCAGCCGACGCGATTAAGAGCATGGGGATCAAAGCTGACGCCCGACGGCTGATGCAACAAGCAGGCGTTCCGGTCGTGCCGGGGACAGAAGGAACCGTTTCGGACCTTGCCGAAGCCCAGCGCATTGCGGAGGACATTGGATATCCGGTGCTGGTCAAGGCATCCTTTGGCGGGGGAGGTCGCGGCATTCGCATTGTGGAAAGCCCCGACCAGCTAGAAGACGCAATTGAGCGCGCAAGCCGCGAGGCCAAATCTGCTTTCGGTCAGGGCGACGTGTATCTTGAAAAGTACCTCATTAACCCGCGGCATATTGAAATCCAAGTGATTGCCGACATGCATGGCAATGTCGTGAGCCTCGGCGAGCGAGAGAGTTCGTTACAGCGTCGGCGTCAGAAGGTGATGGAGGAAGCGCCTTCTCCAGCATTGACACCGGAAATTCGCGAGCACATGAGCGAGGCGGCTAAAAAGGCTGCGCTGGCGGTCAACTATGTGGGCGCCGGGACGTTGGAATTTTTGCTGGATCAAGCGGGGAACTTCTACTTTATGGAGATGAACACTCGGGTCCAAGTGGAACACCCTTGCACGGAACTGGTCACCGGCGTGGACATTGTGAAGGAGCAGATTCGGGTGGCGGCCGGTTTGCCGCTCAGTATCGCCCAAGAGGACGTTTCCCTGCGGGGGTGGAGCATCGAGTGTCGGATTAATGCAGAAGATCCCGCGACGCAGTTTCGGCCCAGCCCAGGCACTGTGACCACCTGGCGCGAACCGGGCGGTCCCTGGGTTCGGGTGGATGCGGCTGCTGAAGCCGGTTACACCGTTCAGCCTTATTACGATTCCTTGCTGGCAAAGCTGGTGACCTGGGGACGTGACCGCGAAGAAGCGGTGGCCCGGATGCGGCGTGCACTGACGGAGTTCAAAGTGGAAGGTGTCAAGACCACCATTCAGATGCACCAACAATTAATGGAGGACCCGGAATTTCAACAGGGTCATATCCACATCAACTTCCTCGCGGAGCGGTTTAAAGGCGCGTAAAGGAGGGAACCTGAATGCAGGATGGGTCGAGCTTGGGTTTGAAGCCTGCTATCCCTAGTGTTCACATTGCTAACGAGGTGATCGCGGAGATTGCGGCATTGGCAGCCCAAGAAGTGGAAGGCGTCGAAGGACTTCAGGGAGGAGTGGCGGCCGGGCTCAACGATGTGTTGGGCCGTCGCCCCACCGGGCGTGGGGTCCGTGTCGACGTGGAGGACCGGAACGTCGACTTGTCCGTGAATTTGACCGTCGCATATGGCGTCCGAATTCCGGAAGTGGCGCAGCAAGTGCAAGCCAAGGTGAAGAGAGAAGTGGAGCATGCGACCGGCTTAACGGTCTCCGCCGTGGACATTCACATTCAAGGGGTGTCCTTTCAGAGCGAAGCCCAAGAATAAAGACGGGAGGCTAAGGTGTGGCACGGCACCATGCACGGGAACTTGCATTAAAAATTTTGTTTGAATATGACCTCGCGCAGGCCACGTTGCCCGAAGTGTTGGAGCGCACCCTGGGAGGGGCTTCGGATAGTGACGGACAATACGCTCGGCAATTGGTGGAGGGGACCATCGCCCGCCAGAAACATCTGGACGAATGGATTTCCGACGCCGCCCACGATTGGCGGATCCACCGGATGCCTGCTATTGATCGCAACATCCTCAGGCTCGCTTCGTTCGAAATCGCCGAGGAACCGGATGTACCCTTATCCGTCATTATCGACGAGGCGGTGGAGCTAGCCCAAGCCTACAGCACGGACGAGGCCAAGCGTTTCGTCAACGGAGTGTTGGCATCAGTGGCCGGCAAAGTGAGACCAGAAGGTGATGCGGATCGACCTCGTTCCTAGTCATTGGAGTCTTGGCATTGATACCAGCGCCTATACTACCTCGGTTGCGGCGGTATCGTCGGATGGCCATTGGATTCGGCAAGAGCGGCGATTATTGACCGTTCCTGTTGGCAACCGTGGTCTCCGTCCCAGTGAGGCGTTGTTTCAACATGTGAAAAATCTACCGGCGCTGTTGCAGCAAGTGATGCTAGGGCTTCCTCCAAGGGGCCTTAACGTGGTGGGGGTCTCCAAGGCACCTCGGCCGACTCCCGACTCGTACTTGCCTCCGTTTTTGGCGGGAGTCCTCGCGGCCCAAGGGGTCGCATTGGGTGCGGGGGTGACGCTCGTCGAAACGACCCATCAGGAAGGCCACATCCGGGCCGGACTTGCCGATACAGGGCTCGAACCCCAAGACCCGTTCTTTGCCTTGCACATTTCCGGGGGAACCACGGAATTGGTGCGGGTGGACCGGCGAAGGATCCCTTGGCAGGTAGAACTGGTCGGAGGCAGCGATGATCTGTATGCCGGCCAAATGGTGGATCGGATTGGCGTATTAATGGGCCTCCCGTTTCCCGCGGGCCCGGCGCTGGATGAACTGGCCGAGGAAACCGATGACTGGGTGGCCATTCCTTGGTCTCGTCCCCGCCGGGAGGGGGATCGGTGGTGGACCAGTTTTTCAGGTCCGGAGTCCGCCGCCCGTCGTGCGTATGCGGCGGGCATGAAACCGCCAGGTTTAGCGCGGGGGGTATTGGACTCCATCGCTCAGAGTCTGGTGGCGTTGGTGCTGGCCGCGGCCGAACCCGGTGACCTTTTGGTCGTCGGGGGAGTGGCCGCGAATACCCATATTCGTCGGGTGCTGATGCAGCGATTATCCGATCGGGGTTTTCAATTAGGCTTCGCCTCGCCCGCCTTGAGTCGAGACAACGCGGTAGGGGTGGCGTTCTTAGCCTATGAACGGTGGGCCCGGGACACAAGGGAGGGTGCAGAGTGACAGAGATTTTAGATGGAAAACGCGTGGCAGCGTCCCTCCGGGAGAGGCTCAAGGAGGAAATTGCCAAGTCCCAAGCGGAACCTGGCCTTGCGGTGGTTTTAGTGGGCAACGACCCGGCGTCAGAAATTTATGTGCGTAACAAGGGGAAAGCTGCGCGCTCGGTGGGTATGCGGTCCCTGGAACGACGATTGCCGGAATCTAGCCGAACCGAGGACGTGCTCCAGGTTGTGGAAGAACTCAACCGGGATCCCGGGGTCCATGGGATTCTTGTGCAATTGCCCATGCCCCGTCAAATTGACCGTCGGCGAGTCATCGAGGCGATTCGGCCCGAAAAGGATGTGGACGGGCTTACCCGTACCAGTCAGGGGGCGCTAATCGAAATGCAACCCGGGCTCCGTCCGTGCACGCCGGCCGGGATTATGGATTTGTTGGACGCCTTTAAGGTCCCGTTGGCGGGGCGTCGCGCGGTCGTGGTGGGGCGGTCATCCTTGGTGGGATTACCCACCGCCCTGCTGTTGTTGGCTCGAAATGCTACCGTGTCTATTTTGCACTCACGCTCCGAAAATCCCTGGGAGGTGGCCCGTGAGGCGGACGTCTTGATCGCTGCGGCGGGGCGACCTCGGTTGGTGACCCGCGAATGGGTTAAGCCTGGGGCAGTGGTAGTAGATGTGGGCATTCATCGGACCGAGGCGGGGCTGGTGGGAGACGTCGACGCCGAAGCTCTAAAGGGCCATGCCGGCGCTCTATCCCCGGTTCCCGGCGGGGTGGGGCCTATGACCATCGCAGAACTTCTCAATAACACCTGGTTAGCCTTTCAGGGGCACTTCTCATGAAAACCCTATCCGTCGGCGAACTGGTGTCTCAGATTCGCCACTTGGTGGAAGGGGTCGCGGATTGGCAGCGCGTATGGGTGTCCGGGGAACTCAGCGGTGTTCGGCATCATAGCTCGGGCCACTGGTATTTCACGCTCAAAGACGATACGGCGCAGCTGAGAGCGGTCATGTTCCGGCGAGACGCCAGTAATCTTAGCGCTCCATTAAAAGATGGGATGGCAGTTTTGGCCTTTGGCCGGGTGGGCGTTTTTGAACGGGATGGACAAACCCAGTTGTACGTATCGTTGATTCGCGATATGGGGCGTGGATCTCAGGATCAGCAGCTGCAATTGCTCAAGGAACGCTTGTATCAAGAAGGCCTGTTCTCCCGGACGAAGCGGGCTTTGCCCCTGGTTCCGCGGGCTGTGGGCGTGATCACGTCGGGTACCGGAGCGGCCCGCTTTGATATCGAAACGGTCGTCTCGCGGCGCTTTCCTGGCATGCCGCTGGTGCTGTATCCGGTTTTGGTTCAGGGCCGGGAAGCGGCCTCCAGTATCGTTGACGCCTTAGCCAAGATTCGTCGCGACGATGTGGACGTCCTCATCATCGGTCGTGGTGGGGGCGCCAAGGAAGATTTGGCCGCCTTCAACGATGAGGCCGTGGTACGGGCGGTGTTCGCTTCCCCTGTGCCGGTGATTTCGGCCGTGGGCCATGAAATCGATACCACGTTGGTGGATTTGGTAGCCGATCTTCGGGCGCCGACGCCCTCGGCAGCGGCGGAGTTGGCGGTTCCAGAGGTAGCACAACTGCGGGTCTGGCAGGGAACCTTGACCTCCCGCCTGGATAGCGCTTTGCGCCAGCGCCTCAGCTGGGAAAGAAGCCGTATTGAAGGCTGGGTCGCACATGGCCTTTTGGCTCACCCGGAGACCCTGTTTCGCGAATACCGTCATCAGCTCGACCGTTTGGAGGAACGGGTGGAACGAGCCGCCGAGCGCATTATGGTCGAGGGCCGGCACCGTTTGGAACGCATCGATGCGCGATTGCCCTGGCTCAATCCGGAACTGCCGTTGGAACGCGGTTATGCGTATGTCACCGACGCCGCCGGAGCGCTGATAACGCGCAATGGGTTACAATGGGACAGAAGCTATGAGGTGCATTGGAGCGACGGAAGCGCCTGGGTTCAGCCCATCCAGTCGGAGGAGGGTCACGAGAGCGATGAATGACGATCAAGATTTGGACCAATATGAAACCCTGATGGCCCGTCTGGAAGAAATCGTGAAGTTGCTGGAAACGGGCCGAGCCCCACTCGGCGAAAGCCTCCGTCTTTATCAAGAGGCGAAGGCGTTAAGCCAACGAGCCAACAAATTATTAGAGCGGGCGGAGGCTTTGATGGAGAGCCCCAAACCTCGGGAGGCGTGACGATGACGCGTGGGTCATGGCTCGATGGGGCGCGGGAACGGGTCAACCAGTGGATTCAGACGGACATCGAGGCGATGGAGCGTCAGCCCGGCTCGGTGGAGGAGGCCATGGCGTATGCGCTAATGGCTGGCGGCAAACGGCTTCGCCCGCAGTTGATGTTAGCCGCGGCCGACTATGTAGGCATTGACTGGGAGAAGATTCGTCCGGCTGTGTTGGCCGTGGAGTACTTGCATACCTATTCCTTAATTCATGACGATTTGCCCGCCATGGATGACGATGACTGGCGACGGGGAAAGGCGACCACCCACAAGGTCTTTGGGGAGGCTCGAGCGATTTTAGCCGGCGACGCACTCCTCACCGAGGCGTTTTTGAAGATGGCGACCTTAGTGGACCAATTTTCGGCCGCAGCGGTGGTCGCGGCGGTGGGCAAATTGGCGGCGGCCGCTGGCCGGGAAGGTCTGGTGCGGGGTCAGGTGCTCGATTTGGCGGCCGAACATCAAGAGGTACGACTGCCGGAATTGGAGACCATTCATCGGCTCAAAACCGGAGCGCTGTTTTCGGTAGCGTTATCGATTCCGCCGCTTTTGGCCGGCCGTCGGGAGGATGCGGCAGCGCTGGCGCGGTTTGGTCAGCACTTCGGGTTGGCTTTTCAAATGGTGGATGATATGTTGAATGTAATTGGCGATGCCCAACAGTTGGGCAAAGCCACCGGGACCGATGCCCAGCGCGGCAAGGCTACCTATCCCTCTTTAATGCCGTTGGAAGAGGTGCGCAGGTTGGTCGAGAAGCATTGTCGGCAGGCATTGGCGCTCGTGGACCCCCAACGGGCCGAGCATCTTCGGGAGTTGTTGGCCTTTATGCGGGACCGCTCGTGGTAGAGAGGAGGGCCTCATGGCCAGCTTGCTTGAACGGATTCACACACCTAAAGATTTTCGTCACTTTAGCACCCTAGAGTTGCGCCGCCTTTCCGAGGAGATTCGTCAAGATATTCTTGCGACCACCGCACGCCAAGGCGGCCATGTGGGCGCCAGCCTCGGAGCCGTTGAACTCATTTTAGCCTTGCACTACGTCTATGACACACCCACGGACAAAGTGCTGTTTGATATTGGTCATCAGGCCTATGCCCATAAACTCGTCACCGGCCGGCGCCAGGACTTTCCTACGATTCGCCAGTTGGGTGGTCTGTCGGGGTTTTTAAAACGGCGCGAAAGCGAATTCGATGTCTGGGAAGCCGGTCACGCAGGGACCTCGCTTTCGGGAGCGTTGGGTCTTGCCGCCGCTCGTTCCTTGACGGGAGAGCGCTACCGGGTGGTAGCGGTTATTGGCGATGGGGCGCTTACCGCTGGCATGGTCTGGGAAGCCCTCAATCAAATCGGGCATCTTGGCACTCCGATGACGGTGGTGCTTAACGACAATTCCATGTCTATCGCCCCTAACGTGGGTGCGTTCTCGCGCTACCTCACAGAACTTCGCACAGCGCCTAGCTACGTGCGTCTCAAGCAAGATTTGGACCAAGCGCTGGAAGCTTTGCCGGTTTTAGGGGGAAAGCTCCGGCGCAAGGCCGAACGCCTCAAGGAATTGGCGCATGCGGCCATGTTGCCCGACAACGTCTTTGAAGCGTTGGGTTTTAAGTATTACGGACCCGTGGATGGGCATGACCTGGACAGTCTGATCCCGGTGTTGAGGACCGCTCGGGACGCGGATGGGCCGGTCGTGATTCACGCCATTACCCAAAAGGGGCGGGGCTATCGTCCTGCCGAGGAGCGTCCGGTTCAGTTTCACGGTCCTGGTCCCTTTGAAATGGCTTCTGGGCAGATGATTAAGAAGCAGGAACCTCCGTCTTATAGCCAGGTTTTTAGTCAAACGCTGGTGGAACTGGCGGAACAGCGCTCAGACATTGTAGCGATTACGGCAGCGATGCCTGACGGGACAAAACTTGACTATTTCCAGTCGCGGTTTCCTGATCGGTTCTTTGATGTGGGGATTGCGGAGCAACACGCGGCCACCTTTGCGGCTGGCCTTGCGCTGGCGGGACTAAGGCCGGTCTTCGGTGTCTACAGCACCTTTTTGCAGCGGGCCTATGACCAAGTGATTCACGACATCTGCCACCAGGGTCTCCCGGTCTTGTTCGGTGTGGACCGGGCGGGCTTAGTGGGCGGCGACGGTGCCACCCATCAAGGAGTGTATGACCTCGCATTTCTACGGACGGTACCTAATTTGGAAATCGCTATGGGCAAAGACGAGGCTGAATTGCGCCAACTGGTCGCCGCCGCCATCGAGCGCCCGGGTCCGGTCGCCGTACGCTATCCCCGCGGTGCCGGACGGGGGCTGCCATTAGACGAACCCTTGGGAGATATTGCGTGGGGCTCTGCCGAATGGCTTCGCCACGGACGGGACTTGACCTTGGTGGCGATTGGACCCATGGTCTACACGGCTCTCGAAGTGTCTGACCACTTGAAAGCCCAGGGAATCGAGGCGGGGGTGTTAAACGCACGTTTCATTAAGCCCCTCGATATCAATGCTTTGGGGGAGGCCGCTCATGAGAGTCGTGCGATCATGACGCTGGAAGAGCATGCCGCCGCGGGAGGATTTGGGTCGGCGGTGGCGGAATGGGCCACGGTGGAGGGGCTAGGCATTCCCGTTCGCATCGAGGCCTTGCCCGATGTGTTTATTGACCATGGGCCGACAAGTTACTACCTGGATTTGTATGGCCTGTCGGCTGAGGCGTTGGTGAGAAAGGCGCTTGAATGGCTCTCGCATTTGCCGTCAGAGGTTGGGCCGTGAAACAACGTCTCGATTTGCGATTGGTCGAAATCGGGGTGGTTGATTCGCGAAACCGGGCGCAAGCACTAATTATGGCAGGCAAAGTCGAGGTTAATGGGCACGTGGAGACCAAAAGCGGCCGGATGTTGGGGCCCGACGACAGGGTATCGGTCCTTGAGGGCCTACCCTATGTTAGCCGAGGCGGCGTCAAGTTGGCCCATGCCTTAGAGGTCTTTGCCATCCATCCGAGCGGTTGGCAGGTGGTCGATATTGGGGCCTCGACCGGCGGATTTACGGATTGCTGGCTTCAGCGAGGAGCGGCTCGGGTATACGCGGTGGACGTAGGTTACGGGCAATTGGATTGGAAACTTCGGCAAGATGACCGGGTGGTGGTTTTAGAGCGAACTAATGCGCGTTACCTGACTCTGGACGTTTTAGGCCGCGACCATACGCTGGATGGGGCCTCGATTGATGCCTCGTTCATTGGTCTCAAGTTGCTGTTGGAGCCGCTTCGGTCGCTGGTCTCGACGGGCGCTACGATCGTGGCGCTGGTCAAACCGCAATTTGAGGCGGGCCCGGATAAATTAGGCCGGGGGGGTGTAGTCAGGCGGCCTGAGGTTCACGTTGACGTGTTGGAGCGGGTGTTGGGTCAAGCGCGCAGTCTGGATTATACGGTGAAAGGGTTGACGGCCTCGCCTATTCGCGGACCGGAAGGCAACATCGAATTTCTCACCCATCTTATTGCGGGCCCGGGACTCGAGGAGCCACTCAAAGTGGCCCCGATCGTGGAGCGAGCCTGGCAGGAGGCCGGGCATGGCTAAAATTTTGGTTTGGCCGAACCCCGAGAAGGATCAGGTACGAGGACTGGTCATGCGAATGCGCCAGTGGATGGATGACCGTGGAGTCGAAATGGTCATGCCCGAT
This sequence comes from Sulfobacillus sp., assembly GCA_027343765.1. Lineage (GTDB taxonomy): Bacteria > Bacillota > Sulfobacillia > Sulfobacillales > Sulfobacillaceae > Sulfobacillus_B. Next base: position 4,659 of record DAHWKG010000148.1, on the reverse strand, counting down.
GAGTTGGCAGATGCTGTGGGCATGCCCGATCGGGGCCGATATTGGGAAGATGTCAGCCAAATGTCCTATGCATGCACGGTGGTGCTTGGCGGTGATGGCACCCTGCTTCGGGCAGCCAAACAACTCGCGCCATTAAATACCCCTATTTTAGGCGTCAACCTAGGCCATTTAGGGTTCTTGACCGAGGTCGAGGTGCCGGAGCTCTACGCGTCATTGGAGGCGGTTCTCGGGGGTGAGTTTGTTATTGATGAGCGACGGTTGCTGACGGCCCGGGTGATTCGGGATCAAGAAATTTTGGCCGAGTTTGAAGCGATGAATGACGTGGTGGTGGCAAAAGGGCCGTTTGCCCGGCTTATCAACTTGGAGACGTTTGTCGACTCCGCCTATGTGACCACCTACCCGGCAGACGGGCTCATTATCGCCACCCCCACGGGTTCAACGGCCTACTCCTTGTCGGCAGGCGGTCCTGTCTTGACCCCGGACTTAGATGTGACGGTGATGACTCCCATTTGCCCTCACTCGTTTTTCGATCGCTCGATTGTGCTTAGCCGGCATCAGGAAGTGCGGATTCGCATTCGGAGTATTCACCGGGATACCTTGGTGACCATAGATGGTCAAGAGGTTCACCCGTTAGAAGATGGGGACGAGGTGGTCGTGGTCGCCAGCCCACTCAGCATTGGTCTCATTCGGCGTCCGGGGTGGAGTTTCTTTCACGTGCTGCGGGGTTGGAGGAAAGGACATTAGCCAGAATATGACCATTGTAGAACTTTTGATCGAAAACTTTGCGTTGTTCAAGCGGGCGGAACTCGCCTTCGACGCTGGGCTGAATGTGCTCAGCGGGGAGTCGGGGGCTGGCAAATCGTTGGTCCTGGAGAGTCTCGCAATCTTGTTCGGGGCCCGCTTGGGAAGCGATCGCGTCGGTCGTTTCGGTGACCGCATGCGCATTCGGGCGGCGTTGGAAATCGCGTTGGATGACAGCCGGTGGAAGACATTTGAAGAACTGGGTGTGGAGCCGGATGCCATCATGGTGATTGAGCGAACGGCCGAACGAGATGGCCGGTCGCTCTACCGCGTGCAAGGAAGGTTAGTGCCCGCCCAGACCGTCCGCGCCTTTGGGGAGGCGGTGCTGCAATATGTCGGGCAACACCAGGTCTTGAAGGCGGCGGACCCCGCCGAAGTGTTGCATTGGGTCGACCGGTTTGGCCGCTTGGACAAGCCTTATGCCCGATTTTTGGAGGCCTATCGGGGATGGCAAGAGGAGGCGCAGAAGCTCGCGAAAATTGAGGCCGCGGCCCAAGATCTCGACCGTTTGGACGAAAAACGGGCGCTGCTCGAGGAGATTGAGGCATTAAACATTCAATCGGATGAGGATCAGAGGATTCAGGAGGAATTGGCACGGTTAAGGGCGGGGCGGAAGCTCATGGAGACAAGCCAGTCCCTCTACACCTTACTTGACGGAGGTTCCGGCGGGGAGAGCCTCATCGCGTCTATGAGCGAGGTGCGAAGGTTGGCGGAAGTTCTACGAAACTACGATACTGGTCTCACCTCAATGGTCGACCTGGTGCTGAGTGCAGAGCGCGCGTTGTCCGAAGTGCGGCTTGACCTCGCGCGGTGGATGGACACTCTTGATTTAGACCCCGATCGGCTAGACGTCCTCGAACAACGCGCTGATGAATTAAGCCGAATCAAGCGGCGGTTCGGTCCGGAGCTTCGGGACGTCTTGGACAATGTTCGAGCGTTGAAGGAAGACCTGGGTCAACTCGACAATCTAGATTGGGAGCGACAACAACAAAAGAAGCGCACTGAGAAGGCGGAAGCATCGATGCAGGAGGCGGCAGAGGCGCTAAGTTCTGCACGACAATCGGTGTTAGACCAAGCTCAAGAGGCATTGAGGACAGTAATCCGCGAGATGGAAATGCCTACGGGCGAGTTGGAATTTCGCGTGGAGCGCCAATCGGCCTCGGTGCGCGGGATCGATCACATAGAAATATGGTTTTCCGCCAACCAGGGACAGCCTCTAAAGCCGCTCGCACGGGTAGCGTCGGGAGGCGAATTGGCGCGTGTGGCGCTGGCTTTGGCTGTCCTTGGGCACGCCGGCGCAGGGACTGTTTATCTCTTCGACGAAGTCGATCAGGGACTGGGTGGCGCTAGCGCCGAACGCATCGGCCACCTTTTAGCCGAGTTAGGAGGCCAGGCGCAGGTGTTAGCGGTGACCCACCAGCCGGTAGTGGCGGCCCGGGCGCGCCGCCATCTTGCGGTAACCAAAGGGCTTGAAGAGGGGATGACTCGTTCGGAGGTTGCGCCCCTGGAGGGCGAGAGTCGCCGCCGAGAGGTGGCCCGGATGCTCAGTGGATCCGATGGCGAGGCGGCTTTGAATCATGCCGCGAGCCTGTTGAGCGAGGGAAGAACATGAAGGGTGGGGTATTGATTGCGAGCCTCCCCATCGGCACCGGGCACGACATTGCGGCTCGGGCGCTGGCGGAGTCATTCGCCACCAAAGGTGTGCCCGTAGAGTTTTCGCACCATTTAGTGCTCAAGGTACGTTTGGCCAGCCGTCTTTACTTTATGGGAATCCGTTTTTTTCCGGGCCTATACGGCACGCTATTTCGGGTGGCCGATCGTCAGCGACAACTGTGGCAAAACCATCGGCAGAGTTGGCGTAAAGCGGGTTACGAGTTGCTGATGGATGTCTATCACACCTATCAGCCCGATGTGGTGGTGGCTACCCACCCGTTCGCGCTGTCGGCCTGGTCGGCCGTCAAGGAACAGCACCCACGGTTGAAGTTGGTGGGGGTGTTGACCGATTTGTCCGTGCATCATTTTTGGTATGAGCCCAGTGCTGACGGCTATGCAGTCTGGTTGCCGGAGCAGGTTGAGGATTTGGCCCGATGGGGCTACGACAGAAGCCGGGTGTGGGAGACCGGGATCCCCATTAGGGCGTCGTTTAGTTATGCCAACCCTCTATTTGAGCAATTTCGCCAGGGGCCCGTGGTGCTTCTCGGGGGTGGGCTGGGCATGGGGCCGTATCTCCGTATATTGCGCACGCTGGCTGAACTCCCTCACCCAGTATTGGCCATCTGCGGTCACAACGAGAAATTGCGTTGGATGCTGGACGAGCACCGCTGGCCAGAGCGGGTCCGCATTGTCGGTTACATTGAACATATGCCTTCCTTATTAACCCAAGCGCGATTGGTTGTCGGCAAGCCGGGCGGGGTGACAGCCGCAGAAGTCTGTCAATCGCGAGTTCCCTGGGTGTTAACGCATTGGATCGCAGGTCAGGAAGAGTTCAATCGCGACCGGTTGGTGATGCATGATTTGGCGGCCCGTGGCGACAATAACCTAAAGAAGGCAGTGGCGGAATTAATCGACCCGAATTCCCCCAAACGCCAGCGCATGATTGAGAGCCAGCGGGTTTGGGCCAGACCGCGCGCTGCAGACGCCTTGGTGGAGCGCGTGTTGTCGTTGTAAATTTTTCGCGCTGAGTCCAGCGGCGGCCCCACATTCTCCGGATTTCGGCAATTTTTCGTCGCTGAACTTCCTTGGCTGACATCACCTACCTCGTTTCCCGGGAATGATGACCTTCTCTTTTCGGACAGGTTAATACCGAGACGAGGAGGTGAGGACGGGTGAAGCGACGACGGTGGTCCTGGTGGCTTCAACGAACAGTGGGACTTTTCGCGGCGGCCGGGGTGGTCGCGCTCGGGACCAGCGGACCGGCGCGGGCGCTGTTTAACTTTCCGGCCCATTTAGAGATTCCACAAGGTCAAGGCGTGCTGGTGCCATGGAGCCGACTGATGCCCGTGGCAGTGTCCAGCGGGAAGGGACGGCCGGTATTGGTCACTAATGCCGCTGGACTGGAGTTGGAGACCCCGCATCAAGGCCACTACCTACTTCAATTCCGCCTATTCGGTTGGTTGCCTTGGCGCGGGGTTCCGGTGGACGTTCCCAAACCGGCCTATGTGGTGCCGGGGGGAGAATCGGTAGGTGTTATGGTACGGACTAAAGGGCTCATTGTGAGGGGATTTGCGCCAGTCCGGGTAAAAAATCGCTGGGAAGATCCGGCCGAAGCTGCCGGACTGGAGCGAGGGGACGTCATTACCAGGGTCGACCACACGGAGGCCAAGAGCGCAACAACTCTGGAGCAAGAGGTCAATCGGGATGGGCGCCGCCATCAACCAGTGCGGCTTACGGTGGTTGGGGCACGCAGCCGGAGGGTGCGTTTGGTGACGCCCGTCTGGTCGGAAACAGCGCATCACTGGCAAATCGGCGTAAGCGTTCAAGACCGTTCCAGCGGTGTGGGAACCCTCACGTTTTACAGCCCGCAGACGCTAGCTTACACGGCACTGGGGCATAGCATGACGGACGGCCTGACCCGCCGACCGGTGGCCATTCGGCACGGGACGGCCCTTGGGGCTGATATCGTGGGGGTGGTGCCGGCGACTGAGAGTCAACCCGGTCAAAAGGTAGGGGTTCTTGCAGGCCCGACCAATGTTTCGGGAACAGTGGTCTCCAACGGGATGTTGGGGATTGTTGGTCGGCTTGACCACCAGCCCCTCTGGGGACCCACCAAGCCTATCCCATTAGCCCTCCCCGACCAGGTCCATCCCGGTCCGGCAACTATTATCACGGTATTGCGTGGGCAAAGGCCCGAACGCTATC
>DAHWKG010000141.1:0-4286 GCA_027343765.1 Sulfobacillus sp. | reverse complement strand
GCAAGGGTGAATGCAGATCTGCTGACAGGGCGACCTCAAACCCGCATGAACACAGGACAACGGGTGACATCACCCGAGGCGATCATTGGAATGGACCTCGGGATCGAGAAATAGCTCGGAATTAAGCCAAGGGCCTGGTGGGGTCCGTCGTCCATCCTCGTGGGCGTCGGGGGTTCGAAACAGATTCAGGCGATCCGGGTGCGAGGGTCCTAAAACCCACCACGTGCCTTCTGTGGTGAACACACGCCGGTACTCTTTCTGGGTCGGGTCGGTAATGTAGATCAATGCGGTCCCTCCTCTCACTCCCTGTCGACGGTAGATCGTCACGACACCACGCTGGCCAGGTACCCGGCCACATTGGCCCATTGCGCCTCGGCAGGTTGAATAACGGCCGGCAGCGCCTCCGCGAGCCAGGCACTCCCACCCCCCACGGCCACCACCCCGAGCACCTGATCCAACTGGTGGTCTAAGGCCTCGGCCAAGGCCCGGGCCACACGGCGCACCACAGCCTGTTGGGCTTGCTGACGGATCGGCCCCAAATCAATGCGCTGACCCCGCACGGCCACGGCCTCGAGGGATTCCAAAGCCGCCGCCTGAAACGGCACCTGGTATTGGGTGGTGAGGTGCGTCGCCACCGTAGCGCTCATGGTATGGCACCCCAATTCCAAAGATCCGGCCGCAGCCGGATCGAACACCAAACGGCCCGTGGCCTCTTTGGTCACGATAATGTAATCCGTGGTCCGATACCCGAAGTCCACAATTAGATACGGCCCGGGCTCATACGGGGGCTGGGCCAGAATCGGCCCGGCCGCCGCCACCCCTTGGGGCAAAACCAGGACCGACTCCAGCCAAAGGCGCGTCGTCGGTCGCCCCGGCAGCGTCACCTGGGCCATTTGGCCTTGGAGCGCCGCCTTCAAGGCCCGGCGCTGGGGCCCGTACCAACTGAGAGGCAGGCCGGTGGCCAATTGGAGTGGGCCAGAGAGCCCGAGTTGAGCGGCCGCCACCATCAGGAGCGCGGCGGTATCGCGGTCGGCCGCTTTATCACGATCCCAGAGCGGCGTGGCATAGCGCCGGGCCGCTTCCCCTACGAGATAGGGGTGGCCATTGAGGCCCACGATCCCGGCCTCTGCGCCAAAGGTGCCTAAATCGACGGTAGCCGGGGCGGGGCAAATCAGGGATGGGAAGAGCACACGCGCGCCGTTTCTGCGGATGGCCTTCGTATATCCGTGTCCCGCATCGATGCCAACGGGTTCGGTCATTGCATCACCTCCAAAAATTTTCCTGGCGCGGCCCTGCGCGGGCAGCGGCAGGAGGGAGAGAACATCCGTATTACGAAGAGTGAGCGTAGGTCTCGAATGCAGCCGCAGGAAGAAATGGTTCGCGCTGCGGGTGGCCCCAAAGAAACCCTTGCCCGTAAGTGACCCCGAGCTCTATCAGGGCGGCCACGTCTCGAACCGCCTCAATACCTTCGGCAATGACAGCGCCTTGACGTCCTTGGGCCCGTCCAACCAAATCACGAATCAGGGCCCGGTACGTCATTTGCGTCCCGATGCCAGCCACCAGGCTGACATCCAGTTTTAAAAAGCGCCAGGGCACCTGGGTCACCCGCACGAGCTCCGCAAAGCCGGTCCCCACATCATCCAACGCTAGGGTATAGCCGGGAGGAATCATGGGGGGCTGCCAGCCCCCGCCTTCGGGCAACTCCCACACGATGCGCTCTCTCAGCGTGTCGGAGAGGGGCGGCCACTGGCCGGCCCGGACGGTGGCAGGCGTCACGTTGAGAAAGATCAACCCGTGATCGGGAGGGTGAGCCACGGCTGCCGCGATACACTGCTGATCGAGGGTCCTCTGTACGTCGGGAGGATCACTCGCGGTGAACGCTTCGAGTGGAGAGCGGTCAGTAAAGCGTGCTAACGCTTCATGGCCCAACACCTGCAAGGAACGGAGATTTAGAATCGGTTGCCAGAGCATGTGCTGGAGCGTGGCGGTCGCGTTTGTCATAAGGTCTCCTTTCGTTGTGTATTTGAGAGTGTGTCGGCCCTCACGGCACCCCAGCCAAAAGCTGAGACGGCGTCGGGGCCGAAGCCCGACGTGTCGTGGTAGGGTGGTCACGGTGTGGTGTGCTGTGTGTGGTGCATCGCGGCATCTATCGCGCCCCACAGGATGGTGACGACGGCGATGCCCCCTAAGAGCTCCATCATGGTCCATTCCTCCTTCCCTCCTCCCGTCAAGGCCCCCAGCAGTAAGAGACCTCCCAAGGCACCCGGGGCCCAAGGCCCCGGCATGTGATACCAGGGCGTTTTGGGGCGATCCCGCAGCCACACCCACGAGCCCCAGAGCACCACCCCCAAGTGGGCACAGGCCAACACCAAAAAGCCCCATCCCCCCAAAAACCCCATGATCACCGTCGCCCATTTGACATCCCCATAGTCCACACTGCCGGGGCGATATGTGGCGGAGAGATCATAGACCCCCCAAGTGGCCCCGGCCCACACCAGGTGAGTCCAGGGCCAGACATGGGTCCACAAGAAGGCACTCCCGATGCCGAGCGCAATCCAACTCAGCGCATTGGGAATGATCCGCCGTTGCCCATCGATGACGGCCGCAAATCCCGTCAAGACGGTCAGGGGGGCCCAGCCCGGGATCATGATTTCGGGCTCGACGCCGATCCTCCGGTGGAGGATCCGCTGGGAGCCACAGTCGCGGGGGTTGATCCCGTGGGGGCCGTCATGAGGGCGAACCGGGATTGACTCGGATCTTGCAATAACAGCACCGTTTGTCCGGGATTCGCCGCAATGATCGCCGGGAGCGCCCCCTGGGGAATCGCCAAGGCCGCCAACGCCGGCGCGGCTTGCTGGGTACTCCCGGTATTTAAGAGCCCGCCACTCGCGGGCGTGGTCCCAACCGGCACCCCTTGCGCCGAATAGAGGCCCAAGACTCGCACCCCCAGGGCGAGTTCGGTGGGGGTCGATCCCCCCGCATTGCCGCCACTGGTGGGAAGACTCCAGACATCCACCCGTTCCCCGGGGGCAATCACGGCCGAGGCGGCCGTCACGGTGACGACATAGCGGATTTCTTGCGCCTTGAGGCCCACGGCTTGGCTGACCGTCGTCAAATCCGCTTGGGTCAGCACGGTCCCTGCTGGCAACGCTTGCGCTGCCACGGGATCTCCCGCCCAGGCCGTAATCGTGCCATGGGGCGGATGTTCCATCGGAATCCAACGAATATCAGCGGCGGTCACGGGCCCTAATGCGGCCATTGGATGCGTCAGAACGGCTACCGGCGTTAAGGGCGGCGGCTTGACCCACGCCACTGCCGCCCCGACCGCCGCGATCGCCCCGAGTCCCGTCAAGCTCACTTTGAGCCAGTGGGTGGAGAATCGTCGTTTGGTCATGCAGTGCCTCCCTCCTTGTTAATACGATTGAAAGTGGGCCGGGGCTTGTTGCCCGGCCACAGGAATGACCAGGGCCAGATGCAGCGTCGCCGGAATCGTGGCCACCCCCCACAGGGACACGGCCACCGGAGCCGTCACCGTGGCGTCCAACTGAACCGGAGCCTGCGAGGTGATCTGGACACCCGTCACGACAATGGGGCCCGATAAACCCCACCGGTGGGTATCGGGAGCCGACAATTGCCACTGATAACCGGTGAGCCCGATCGTGGTCTGACTGCCCGGCACGGTTCCCTGCGCTACCCGAGCCGCTTCGTGCACCACCCCCGCGATATCCCACTGGGGCACCTGGGATCCGCCATAGCGCTCCGTCTGATACCCGCCGCCTTGGGTCACTGGCGTCACGAGGCCGGTGGCCAAGCCTTGCGTCACCACTTGGCGAATCCGGCTTTTCGTGTGAAGCACGCGGGTATAGCCGACCCAGGTGCCATAGAGCGCCAGCATCAACAAAAACACCCCGAGGGATAAGATGGTTTGGGCAATCCCGGCCTCCCGGGCCCGGCGCTTAGCCGCAGACACTGGAAGTCACCGGCGTGGATGTCGTCGTGCTAGGCACCCAGACCTGTTTGCTCGTGGGTACCGTTTTACAGGACTGGCTCGTGTGCGTCGAGCACTGCGTGGTGGTGACATTCGAGCACCCATACACCGACACTGGATGCCACCCGCAGGAGTTGGTGGTCGTGCACGAGGTGGTGGTTTGCGTGGTGCAGGACTCGCCATCTTGGGCCCAACCCCCGTTACACACCGTGACCCAGATATACCCCGTCCAGTTCTGATAGCAATTCATGTGCGTGTCCCAGTAGTAATTGGGAGAACAGACTTGTTTGGAGACCGG
>DAHWKG010000140.1:0-21701 GCA_027343765.1 Sulfobacillus sp. | reverse complement strand
CGGTAGAGGAGGCGTTCGTTTTATCGGATTTATTTAATAATACCATTGATGTGAGAATAGACTGATGTATAATGATTGTGACCACAATGCAGAAGAGGTGACCGCCATGCGGACACGAGATGAGACGGGTGTTGCGGTCATCGGAAAGATGGCTGAGATTTTGGACGCGATATCCGAGGGGATTCCCTTAAATGCGTCCGAAATCAGTCGGTCTCTCGGAATTCCCCGCACCACGGTCAATCGTCTTCTGCAAACCATGGTCTCCGAACACATGCTGACGCCGACGCATCAGCTCGGGCCCCGGCTAGTCCGGTGGGCCTCAAAAGCGCTAAGAGGTTCTGACATACGCCAGTCATGTGGGCCGGTGCTCGAAAAAATGGTCGCGCGGTTTGGCGAAACGGCGAGCGTCTTTGTGCGATCGGGCGCGACGCGGGTCTGTCTTGACCGACGCGAGGGAACCGAATCCGTGCGCCACAATATTGATGTCGGGGCGGCTATGCCGATTCACGTGGGCTCGGCGGGCCGTATCTTACTGGCCTGGCTCACACCGGAAGAGCGACAGACGGTCATCGCTGAGTCGTCGTCCTGGTCAGGGGTTCCGATTCTTCAACCCGAACCTGACTGGGATCTCATTCGGGAAACGGGGTGGCTGACGACGGTCGGAGAACGAGATCCGATATTAGCATCCGTGAGTGTCCCGTTATTTGGCGCGGATGGTGTGGTGCTGGCGGCGTTGAGCCTGTCGGGCCCAAAAATGCGGTTTGCACGCCCAAGGGTAGAAGAAATGGCGTCGGCGCTACGCGAGGAAGCCGCCCGCGTGGGGCAACAGTTACAGCACGTGGGGCAGAGTCAGCAAAGGCAGCTAGGGGTGACAGAGGGTGGCTAACATGGCGTTACAGGGACTTCGGGTATTAGAGTTAGGCCAGCTTGTGGCGGCTCCGTCGGTGGGTCGAATATTAGCGGATTTTGGGGCCAATGTGGTGAAAGTAGAGCCCCCCAGCGGCGATCCTCTTCGGCATTGGGGCAACGGTCCGTCCGGAGCTTCTTGGTGGTGGCAGAGCCAGGCCCGTAATAAGCGGCTCATTGCCATCGATCTTCATCAAGCCGAAGGCCGGGACGTCGTGCGAGATTTAGCGTGCCGGTGCGACGTGCTGGTCGAAAATTTTCGGCCGGGGACGCTTTTAGAGTGGGGCTTGGACTATGACCGGTTGCGTCAGGAAAACCCGTCACTGATTTACGCCAGCATATCCGGCTACGGGCAAACGGGCCCCTATCGAGAGCGGGCAGGGTTTGGCAACATCGCGGAGGCTATGGGTGGGCTTCGCTACATCACCGGTTTTCCCGACCGACCGCCCGTTCGCACGGGCATATCGATTGGTGATGAACTGGCGGCATTGCACGCCCTGATCGGCATTTTGGCCGCGCTTCATCGACGTTCGGAAGATCTAGAGCACAAGGGAGACTATGTGGATGTGGCGCTAACCGAGTCGGTGTTAAGTATCACCGAGGGGCTGATTCCGGAATACGTCAACCAAGGCATTATTCAAGAACGCAGCGGAAACACCCTGTCGCGGTCGGCACCGAGTAATATTTATCCTACCCGGGACGGGCAATGGATCGCGATTGGCGCCAATAGTCCGGGGACATTTCCTAAATTGGCGGCTCTTATGAAGCGCCCAGAAATGGTAGACGATCCTCGTTTTTCTACAAACGAAACGCGCGTGGCCCATGTGGACGTGCTGGATTCCATGATTTCCGATTGGACCCGGACGTTTGATATGGATGACTTGGTGGATCGCCTGGCCGAAGCGGGCGTCCCTGCGGGGCCCGTAATGAGTGCCCAGGACATTGCCGAAGATCCGCAAATTCAGGCTCGGGAGATGATTCAAAGGGTTCCCAGCGATACAGGTGTGCCGGTGGGTATGCTGGATGTCGTCCCCAAACTTCGGTATGGAACTGGCCGAATCCGGTGGGCGGGTGGGACGATAGGCCAACATACGGATAGCGTCCTAAGAGAGGTCCTCGGTTACACGGGCGAGCAAATTCAGTCGCTACACGAGCACGGTGTGGTGCGTTAGTGGGCGATGTGACCAATGAACAAGCACAGAAGGATCGGGTCGGGAAAGGGGCTTTTACGATGGATAACGAGCACGTCATCATTACGGATGTGACCCCCCGGGATGGGCTTCAAGATGCCACCGGGTTTGTGCCCTTGGACGAGAAGGCGGCGCTGGTTGAGGGCATCGTGTCGGCTGGACTTCGTCATGTTGAGGTCACCTCCTTTGTTCACCCCAAGTGGATTCCGATGCTGGCTGATGGGGAGGAATTGCTGAAGGCGCTTCCGACGAACTTACGGGAGCGTTTTGTCGCGCTGGCCCCGAACGTGAAGGGAGTGGAACGGGCGGCAGCTGCCGGCATTCGCTCGGTCATGCTGGTCGCCTCAGCCAGTGAAAGCCACAATCGTTCCAACCTAAACCGCTCGCGTGAGGAGACAATCGAGATACTTAAAGTAGCGGCTTCCACGGCCAAACAACGGGGTATTGCTGTACACGGAGCCATTAGCGTGGCTTTCGACTGTCCTTTTGAAGGGCGAGTTCCGCTTAAAAACGTGGTGGACATGGCGGAAGCCTATGGTGAGATGGGGGTGGAGCAACTGAACTTGGCCGACACCATTGGGACGGCGACTCCACGGTTAGTCAAGGAACGGATTCGCGCGATCCAAGAGGCTATCGGTAAGGATATCCCCTTAGCACTTCACCTGCATGATCGTTTCGGCTGGGGTCTCGCCAATGTCGCGATGGCCTTCGATGTCGGCGTGCGCCGATTCGAATCGGCGCTCGGTGGATTAGGGGGGTGCCCCTACGCGCCCGACGCCCCGGGAAATATGGATACCGAGCGCTTGGTGGAATTTTTTGAAGCGGAAGGCATCAATACGGGGATCAATCGAGAACGGCTCGGTGAAGTTCGGCAGCGCATCCTGTCGGTGGTGGCGCAAGGATTGAAGCCACCAGAACGGATAGCTGGATAGTCGGTAAATGCCGGAGATCGTCGTGGTTAGGAATTGGTGAGACATAAGGAGTGAAGAAAAAATGGCAGCAGAAATCCATCCGGAGGTGTCCATTGCCGAGCGCATGGACCGCTTACCCCCATCGAAGTATTTTACGCGCTTAGTGGCCCGGGTCTCGACGGGCGGGCTATTTGAGTTCTATGAGTTATTCATGGCGGGTGCGGTTGGCGCCGCACTCGTGGCGGCAAAATTCGTGAGCACGGCGGGCTTAGCCTACTTTGTCGGGTCAGGGTTTTTGGGGATGTTTTTTGGCACGCAAATTTTCGGAAGAGTCAGCGATCGCGTGGGAAGACGCAAAGGCTATGTGTACTCTATGTTAATTTACTCCGTGTTTACGATATTGATGGCCATTTCTCCGTCCGTCGCCTGGGTGGATATCTTCCGTTTGTGTGCGGGGTTTGGAGTTGGTGCGCAATTAGTCATCATCGATGCTTATGTAAGCGAGATGACACCCGTCAGTCGACGCGGCCACTATATCGCCTTTAGTCAATTCATTACCTTCTGGGCCGTGCCGGTGGTGGCTCTTTTGGCATATCTTCTGGTACCCACACACTTTCTTTGGGCAGGGTGGCGCTGGGTGGTATTAATTGGCGCATTGGGATCTATCGTTGTCTGGTGGGTTCGCTTGGGCTTACCGGAGACGCCACGCTGGTACGAGAATCACGGGCGTCCTCAAGAGGCTAACCAGGTGATGGAGACGATCGAGCGGAAGGTCGAGCAAGAAACCGGACCGCTTCCGGAGGTCGTCCGGCATCCTAGAGAGGAGACCGTCAAAGGGGACTTCGCCGAAATATGGGTGCCGCCTTATCGCCGTCGCACTATCATGTTGATTGTGTTTAATCTCTTTCAGACTGTCGGGTTTTACGGATTTGCCTCATGGGTTCCAACGTTGCTGATTAGTGAAGGGGTAACCCTTTTGCACTCGCTTCTTTACACGTTCGTGATTGCTATTTTTAATCCCTTGGGTCCGATACTTGGCATGTGGCTATCCGATAAGTGGCAGCGGAAGTGGCAGATTGTCACGGTTGCACTGGCCATTGGCGTCGCAGGGCTCATCTTTTCCTTCATGCGTATTCCCATTTGGATTATTGTCATGGGTGTGGTGATTACGTTATTGAACAACTGGTTCAGCACGCTCTTTCATTCCTATCAGGCTGAACTGTACCCGACCCGGCTGAGGACCACGGGCGTAGGGTTCACCTATAGCTGGAGCCGAATAAGTTCTGCCTTTACCGGTTTTGTTATCGTAGCACTCCTTCACGCATTTGGTACCGTGGGGGTATTTAGCTTCATTTCCTTCGCGATGATTGTGGTGGCGGTCACGATTGGCGGGTTTGGTCCCAGGACCAATCGCCGAAGTTTGGAAGAAATCAACGCCACCGTATCCTAGGACGTCGAGGCGCCAGGGCTTTCAGTCCTGGCGCCTTATGGTTGGCGCGAAAGAGTGTGAAGCATCCGCGGCGCATGCGGGCGATGTCCTTTTTCAAGCGATTGTCAATGCACCCGCGGGACAGGAAAGTGGTGCCGAACACGCCGTGTGTTTGATCCACAGATGGAATTCGCCAGCCGCTCTACGAAGAAGTCCAAGAAGAAGGATTCAGCGCGCCCAGTTTTCGGGATAGCGCGTGGGCTTCTTTTATGAGCTCCGAGGCGAGATGGCTTTGCTCCTCTGGGGTCAAGCGGCTTTCCGGAACCGAAACGCTGATAGCCGCGAGCGCCTTATGATCCATTCCTAGAACCGGCGTCGCAATACAGTATAGACCCGGGGTGCACTCACCCGCATCGATGGCGTAGCCGCGGGCTCGCGTCTCGCCGAGATCGCGCCTTAAGGCGTCGCCGGACCGAATCGTGTTGGGGCTTAACGGGACCAAAGCCTCGCTATTCGGATACAAGTCCTGTAACCGCTCCCCTGGCAAACAGGCCAATAAGGCTTTCCCGAGTCCGGTGGCGTGAGCGGGCAGGCGGCTTCCCACGGCGGAGACCAATTGAATCGGTCGTTGCGACTCGGACTTGGCGATATAGACAATGTCTGAGCCATCTAATATGGCCATTTGCACCGTTTCCCCGAGTGTGGTACGGAGCCGGTCGAGGTGTGGTACAGCAATGGGCACCAGTTGAAGATTACGAGAAAAGGCCATGGCCGCCTCCCACACGAGAGGACCAAGGCGATAGCGTTTGCTCTCCTTCTCACAGCTCACCATTTTTGTGGCCACTAAGGTGTCGAGTAACGCATGGAGGCTACTTTTGGGGAGATCCAATTGGTGCTCCAATTCGGAGAACAAGAGTCCTTTGGATGATCCCGCCAATACGGTAATCAGGGTGGCGACCCGTTCGGCCGACTTGACCACGTGAACCCTCCTAAATCGATGGCATCAAACAGGAATTTACGGCAGGAATTTAGGGCATGCCGACGAATACAGTTATTATACATGTGAAATTGAGTTCATACATAGGAACCCGGGGGTGAAAAATGGGATCGTTAGTCTGGACGGATGTTCGTACCATGCAGTGGGACGAGGCGATGAGCCCGATCGATCGCGTTGTGGGTTGGGGGGGTCTTCGCACGGAGACGGTAGGAATTTGTGGTTCGGAAGTCTCGGCCTATCTTGGAGAGAACGAATTGCGAGTTCCGCCCTTGGTGATGGGACATGAATTCGCGGGACGTCTGGAGGAGGATGTGCCGCACCGAAACCTCAAAGCGGGTGATTTGGTTACCGTCAATCCGTTGGTGACCTGTGGCTCTTGCGAGGACTGTCGGAGCGGTCAACGGCAATATTGTCGTCAGCGCCGCCTGATTGGCGTTGACTTTCCCGGAGCTTTCGCGAGTCGCTTCGCCGTTCCCCTGGATCAATGTTATGCGATATCCGATCCCATCCAAGGGGCGTTAGTCGAGCCGTTGGCCTGTGCCATCCGGGCAGTCAACCAAGCGCAAGTGCAGCCAGACCATGTCATGTTAGTCCTAGGAGCCGGGATTATTGGTCTTCTGAGCGCCTGGGTCGCGCACCGCCGAGGCGCCCGCCGGGTGGTGATCGCGGACACGAATGCCCAGCGTTTAGGGCATGTCGCGTCGTTTGGGGCCGATATTGCGGTGGACGCCTCGAAGGATGGTGCCGTGGATGCGGCGCGAAAGCTGGAGGCCCGGGGCTTCGATCGGGTCATTGATGCCGTGGGCCTACGTGTCACCAGAAGCGATGCCCTAAAAATGCTACGGCGTGGTGGGCGCGTGGTCTTTCTCGGACTTCACGAAAAGGATGCCGTGCTTCCGGGCAATGGGATTGTCCGCGACGAATTTGAGATTGTGGGGTCTTTTTGTTACAACGACCAGGAATTTGAGGAGGCGGTCAGCTGGATGAACGCGGGCGCCTTGACGCCCTCGGCATCATGGCTGGACATTCGCTCGATTACAGAGGGGGCTCAAGCCTTTCAGGAGCAGGCAGATGGCCCGGCACCGTTTCCGAAGATACTTTTGCAAATGAGCTAGAGTCTTGATGAGAAAGGGTGGATGACATGCGGGTCGGCAATGTGTGGTACCAAGGGCAGCCACGGGCGGCGCTAAGGGTGGGGGACGATGGGGAATGTCGTCTGTTGCCGGAAAAATATTCATGCACCGATGATCTTCTTGACAAACTGATGGATGACGCCGGGCGAAAGGAATTGGTCGAAGAGGCCTCCGAGAGTGTGGCCTTCGCAAATCTTCGTTGGCGGCCATCGGTGGCCGCTCCCTCCAAAGTGTTGTGCATCGGATTAAACTATCGTCGGCATGCGCGGGAAACGGGAGCGGACATCCCGACGGTGCCGGTGGTGTTCAATAAATTTCCCTCGACCATTGCCGCCGATGGCGACACGATCGCCATCCCCCGGGCAACGCGGCAGTTGGATTACGAAGCCGAATTAGTCATGGTCATGGGACGGCGGGCGTACCGGGTGTCGCCCGAGGACAGTCTCAATTATGTGGCCGGCTATACGGTTGGGAACGATGTGTCCGCTCGCGATCTGCAGCGGTTAACCAGCCAGTGGCTATTGGGAAAATCCTCTCCGGGTTTTGCACCCTTGGGACGGTGGCTTACCACGCGGGACGACATCGCCGATCCGGGGGGACTTGCCATTCAACTCTGGCGTAATGGGGTTCTCTCCCAAGACTCCCATACGGAGGACATGATTTTCTCCTGTCAGACGATTATTAGCCACTTGGCGTCCGTATGGCCCTTGGAACCCGGCGATGTTATTTTTACCGGTACGCCTGAGGGCGTAATTTTAGGATTACCCGAGGACAAGCGGCGGTGGATTGAAGACGGGGACGTCGTCAAGGTGTCCATTTCTAGGGTGGGGGAACTCACCAACCAGTTTGTTGAGAGCCGTGATGAATAGGGCGGTAGGTCCGGGGGACGCACCGGCCCTGAATGTATCAAGCGAGGAAGCTCTTTTGATGCCAGTAATCCGGCGCTACCCGTCAGCAGTCATCGCCTATTCCGGCGGGGTGGATTCCACCGTGGTGGCGGTGGCCGCCCATCGAGCACTCGGTGAGCGAATGTTGGCCGTCACCGGAGATTCTCCAAGCGTGGCCCGTTCGGAACTGGAGTCGGCCCAACGGATTGCCGAGGAAACGGGATTTCCTTGGCTGGCCGTGCCTACCCATGAATTAGCAGATGCGCGCTACCAGGCCAATGATGGCACCCGTTGCTACTTCTGTAAATCCGAGCTTTATGGGGTGCTGGACGAGATCCGGAATCAACGCGGGTTTTCGGTCGTGATGGATGGATTTAACCAGGATGATTTAGGGGATTTTCGGCCCGGTCTCAAAGCGGGGCAAGAGCATCAGGTGGTGAGTCCCCTGAAAGAGGCTGGCTTGGGCAAGGACAGCGTGCGTCGATTGGCGCGTGCTTGGGGGTTATCCAACTGGGATAAGCCGGCCTCACCCTGTCTCTCCTCGCGCATTCCCTATCACACCCCCGTTACCGTCGAACGGTTGCAACAGGTGGAAGCGGCCGAAGATGCGTTGCATCATTTAGGGTTTCGCCAGGTCCGGGTTCGCCACCACGGCCCATTGGCGCGCATCGAGGTTCCCATTGAGGACCTTAGCTGGGTATTAAGGGAACGGGACACGATTCTCCGGGCCCTTAAACAGGTGGGGTATCAGTTCGTGTCCCTGGATCTCGAGGGACTCAAGTCCGGGTCTTTGAATGCCCTGATTACGGCGCCGAGCCCAAGCAGTGCTTCACCTCAGGAGAATGCCAATGACTGAATCTCAGCTAATCCAACTCTTAGGAACATCCCGTATCTTGCCGGTGATCCGGGCCGCGAGTGCGGACCTCGCTTTCGGGCGGGCGAAGACCATCATCGAGGCGGGACTTTCTCTCCTGGAAATCGCCTGGACGACGCCCAACGCAGCCCAGGTGCTAAAAACGCTCCGCGATCGGCCTGACCTCACGGTCGGGGCGGGCACCATCTTAAATGAAGATATGGCGCACGAAGCGGTGGATGCAGGCGCCCAATTTCTCCTGGCCCCGAACCTTTCGCACCAGGTGGCTGAGGTATCCCGACGATCCCGCGTCCCCTATCTCCCCGGGGTATTGACGGCGGACGAGGTGGCGCGGGCGCTCGACGAGGCATTAACGCTCTTGAAGCTCTTTCCGGCGACAACCGGGGGCGTTTCCCATATGCGGGCGCTTCATGAACCGTTTCCGGGCATCCGTTGGGTCCCTACGGGTGGAATTAGCTGGGAGACGGCCGACGAGTGGATTCAGGCCGGAGCCGTGGCGGTGGGGATGGGAAGCGCTCTTTTCAACGTGGATGATCTGAGCGTGGCCGTGCAGACGCTACAGGGGGCCGGAGCGTGACGCCGATTGTGACGACGGGGGAGCCATTAGGGCTACTCACTCCGGAAAAACGAGGACGAATTGGCCTGGGCACCCCCATGACCTTTGGCATCGCTGGGTCGGAATGCAATGTGGCCATCGCTTTGGCGCGGCTGGGCATCCCGGTCTGGTTCGGGGGTGCGGTGGGGACAGATCCGGCGGGAAACGCCGTGGTTCATGCCCTTTTGGCTGAAGGGGTCCACGTGGACTTGCTGACCCAAAACGCCCATCCGACCGGACTCATGATGAAGGAATGGTTTGGGCTGAAGCCGGAGCCACGGGTCTTTTACTATCGGGAACACACG
This sequence comes from Sulfobacillus sp., assembly GCA_027343765.1. Classification (GTDB taxonomy): domain Bacteria; phylum Bacillota; class Sulfobacillia; order Sulfobacillales; family Sulfobacillaceae; genus Sulfobacillus_B. Next base: position 12,474 of record DAHWKG010000140.1, on the reverse strand, counting down.
GCCATGCATGACTGGGAGCCGCCAGCGCGATTGCCGCCGCAACTGGACGGTGCCCGGCTTCATGTGTCCGGTATTACCCTCATGATTGATGAGGGCCTTCGGGAGCGCCTGCTGAAGTGGTGGCGTACCTCGGGTCACTGGGGAGGGGCGTCTTTGGATCTCAACATTCGCTGGCGGCTCGGGGATCCCGACCGGTGGCGCCAGACACTCGCGGATGCCATGGCGCACGCCGATCTCGTTTTTGCCTCGCGCAGTGAACTCCTGGCCCTATGGGGATCGGATGCCAGTGCGGCGTTAATAGCCCAAGGCGTTTTAGGAGATCAACAGGTCCTGGTGGTGACGGATGGCGATCAGGGAGCCTGGGCGGAGCTTGGTGGACGCCTTCTGGCTAAGGTCCCCGCCTGGCCTACGAGTCAGGTCCTGGACCCCGTGGGGGCCGGCGATGGATTTTCCGCCGGGGTATTGGCCGGGCGTCTCAAGGGCTTGGGTTGGCCGGAAAGTCTCACGCTCGGATCAGTGGTGGGCGCCTTTTCGGTGGCCCATCCGGGCGATTGGGAGGGGTACCCCTATTGGGCGGAGGTGCGGGAGATGATCGACGGGCGTTGGGTTGAACGCTGACAGGGGGTGTGATGATGGAAAGCCATGACCGGTTACGGTCCTTGTTGGAGGATCAGCATCCGTATGCGGTGGCGACACGGGCACCAGGACCGTCGGGGCGCTTGCCGCTTTCGGAAGAGATGCTCCGTCAATGGCCCAGCGGTGATTTGTTCGGGCTCAGCCAGAATGTCGGTATGGGATGGCGTCCGGACCAGGTGCTTCAAGAGGCGGTGCTCATTTTGAGCACGCAAGGCGGGATGCGCGATGAAGCCGGGGAGCCGCTCGCCCTCGGCTATCATACGGGCCATTGGGAGATTAGCCGGCTCGTTCAGCGGGCGGCGGAACAGTTTCGGGATCTGGGGCTCATGCCGTATGCCGCCTTCGTGAGCGATCCGTGTGATGGGCGTACCCAAGGCACGCCTGGGATGTTTGACTCGCTTCCCTACCGCAATGATGCCTCTTTAGTGATGCGCCGCTTGATTCGCTCCCTACCCCGACGGAAGGCGGTCATGGGGGTCGCGACGTGTGACAAGGGGTTACCCGCCATGATGATGGCTTTGGCCTCCCTTCAACGCTTGCCGGGGATTTTAGTGCCCGGTGGAGTGACGCTAGTTGCGGAAGATGGGGAGGATGCCGCCAAAGTCCAAACCATCGGGGCGCGGTTTGCACATGGGGAAATTAGTCTCGAGCATGCCGCGGCCATGGGATGCCGGGCGTGTGCCTCACCCGGTGGTGGTTGCCAATTTCTCGGGACCGCCGCGACCTCGCAAGTTGTCGCCGAGGCGCTCGGCATGGCGCTGCCGCATTCAGCCCTCGTCCCCTCGGGGTCCTCCTTATGGGAGGCTATGGCGCGCGATTCGGCCCGAGCTCTTGGGCACTTAATGGCCGCGGGATGGGGGATGGAGGACGTTCTCACCGACGCCGCCATCGGGAATGCCATGGTTCTCCATGCGGCCTTCGGCGGCTCCACCAACCTTCTGTTACATCTCCCCGCCATTGCCCATTCCGCCGGGCGCCGGATCCCCACGGTGGACGACTGGCGGCATGTCAACCGTGAGGTTCCCCGTTTGGTCAGCGTGCTGCCGAATGGGCCCGTGCCGCATCCCACCGTCTTTGCCTATTTGGCCGGCGGGGTGCCGGAGGTGATGTTGCACCTTCGCAAGCTGGGACTTCTTGACACCGCTGTCAAGACGGTGTCGGGGACCACCTTGGGGGAGGTGCTGGATTGGTGGCAATCCTCAGAACGGCGTATCAAGGTGCGACAACATCTGAAGACGCAAGACAGCGTCAATCCCGATGACGTGATTTTCTCCCCGGACCGGGCACGGGCGGCGGGTCTTGGGATGACGCTCACATTTCCCGTCGGCAATTTGGCTCCGGATGGGGCGGTCATTAAATCGACAGCCATTGATCCGACGGTATTAGACGCGGACGGCGTATACCGCCATCGTGGGCCCGCTCGCGTCTTCACGGAAGAATCCGAGGCCATCCGGGCCATCAAAGAGGGACTGATTCAGGCGAAGGACGTGATGATCCTGGCGGGCCGGGGGCCGATGGGCACAGGAATGGAAGAGACGTACCAACTGACATCGGCGCTTCGCTACCTACCCTTCGGGAAACATGTCGCCCTAATCACCGATGCCCGATTTTCCGGCGTGTCTACCGGCGCCTGTATTGGTCATGTGAGTCCGGAAGGTCTGGCCAACGGCCCCATCGGTAAAGTCCAAGATGGCGACCTGATTGATATTGTTATTAACCCCGCGACAGGGGATGGGTCCCTCAATTTTGTTGGGCGTGTCGAAAAGCTTCTCTCCCCCGACGAGGGGGCGGAGGTTCTACGAGCGCGACCCTTAAACCCGCATATGCGGCCGGACCAGAACTTGCCGGATGACACCAGGCTTTGGGCGGCGTTGCAATCCGTTAGCGGCGGACCATGGGCCGGGGCGGTGTACGATGTCGACCGCATTGTCGCGGCATTGGGGGAGAACACGGCTCAGTAAGTAACTGGATATAAGGAGGAGACCTACGTGACTGACGCAAAAAATCTTATTGCCGGTGAAGAAATGACTCCGTCAGAACGGGTGGCGGTCGTATCACCCCGGAATCCTCGCGAAACGGTGGGCGTTATTCCCCAGTCAACGTCGGTTGACGTAGACCAGGCGGTGGAGGCCGCCGGTTCGGCATTTCAGTCGTGGAAGCGCTTGGGGGCAATGGAGAGAGGTCAGCGCCTGTTTCAGGCGGCCGCCGTCTTAGAACAGCATGTGGACGAATTGGCCCAATTAGCGGCCCGGGAAATGGGTAAACCCATCGGTGAGGCCAGGGGCGAGGCACTGCGGGCGGTTGCCATTCTCCGCTACTATGCCGGTCAGGGGGCGCATCCGGTTGGCGATGTGATTCCCGCCGCCAATCCGAAGACGCTTCAATATACAACGCGGGATCCCCTCGGGGTGGTCGGCATGATTACGCCCTGGAATTTTCCCTTGGCTATTCCTATGTGGAAGGTGGCGCCTGCCCTCATCTATGGCAACACCGTGGTTGTGAAGCCCGCCGAATTGAGCTCACTAACGGCCTATCGCATGTTCTCCTTGATTCAGGGGCTCTTTCCCAAAGGGGTGATCAATGTCGTGATCGGCCAAGGTGCGAAAGCTGGGGCGGCCCTCGTTCAGCACCCTCGCGTTCAGGGATTAAGCTTCACAGGTTCAAGCCAGGTCGGACACACGATCGCCTGCTCGGCGGCTGAACGGGGCGTCAAATATCAGCTGGAAATGGGCGGGAAAAATGCCGTGATTGTCGCCGACGACGCCAACATTGAGCAGGCGGTGGAATTAGTCGTGTCCGGAGCCATGCGGTCGGCCGGACAAAAGTGCACCGCCACCTCGCGGGTCATGGTAATGACGGGCGTTCACCAGAAGTTTCGAGAAGCGTTAGGCGAACGGGTCGCGGCACTTTCCGTGGGAGATCCGCTGGATGTGAGCACCTATCTCGGCCCTCTGGTGTCAGCGGTTCAACAAGAGCGGGTCTATCGCTTTATTGACCACGCCTGCCAAGAAGGATATCCGGCGATCACGGGTGGCGAGCGCTTGGAGCGCGCCGGGTATTTTGTGGCGCCGACGATTTTTGATGAGGTTGATCCTACGGCAGAGATTGCCCAAGAAGAGATCTTTGGTCCGGTGGTGGCGTTGATTCCCGTCGCCACCCTCGATGAAGCCATTGCCGTCGCCAATAGCGTGCGCTACGGCCTCAGTGCCTCGGTCTTTACGCAAAATCTCGCCACTGCCCTCAAAGTGGTGGATGAACTCGAGGTGGGGATGGTACGGGTGAACGAGGAAACGGCCGGGGTCGAATATCAGGCGCCCTTTGGCGGGATGAAGGCGTCGAGCTCCCATTCGCGCGAACAAGGCCTGGCGGCCCGTGAATTCTACACGGAGACAAAGACCGTCGCGATCCGGGCGATATAGGAGGACAAGATGCTGAACTTATGGTGCTGGACCGATGAGGTGGGTTGCTCCCATGTCGGGGTGTCCGAAGGGCCCCTGCTCGACCAGGTGCTGGACCTAGCCACCGTTTCGCCCGACTTCCATTCTGTCCACAGACTTTGGGAGCGGCATGGCGGCGGCAGAAGCTTATCCACATTTCTGCACGGGGCGTTGGCATCCACGGGCGCGCGTGTCGGGCTCGATCCCCAAAGCCTTACGCTCCCCGTCGACTTGCAAGAATGCTGGGCGGCGGGTGTGACCTACCAAATGAGCCGCGATGCCCGCGTGGAAGAAACCCAAGGGGGCGAGGACTTCTACCGCAAGGTATACGACGCCGAACGTCCGGAGATCTTCTTCAAGTGCCCGGGACCGCGCGTGGTGGGACCGTACAGTGAGGTCGGACTTCGCCCGGATTCCCACTGGCAGATTCCGGAACCGGAACTGACCCTGATTTTAGACCCGGAGGGGAATCTCTTTGGCTATACGGCCGGCAATGACATGTCGTGCCGGGATATTGAAGGCGAGAACCCGCTCTATCTGCCGCAGGCGAAAATTTACCACCATAGCGCCGCCATCGGCCCGTCGATCGTGTTGTCCGACACCGTCGATGTCAAACGGCTGGAGATTTCCCTAGAAATCACCCGTGCCGGGAGGCGGGTATTTCATGGGACGATTAACACCGAAATGATGCGGCGCACGCCCCACGAGCTAATCGGCTACCTCACTCGGGCTTGGCCCGTGGCCGGGTGGACCGCGCTCATGACAGGCACCGCGGTTGTGCCGCCAGCGGATTTCAGCCTGGAGCCCGGAGACACGATTGATATTGCCATTAGCGGGATTGGCCATCTGGTCACGCGCGCCCGTCGCATCACGTCGGAATGGACTCGAGGGTAGGAGGGATAGATATGAAAATCACCGCCGTCAATACCTTCATCGCCGGCAATGCATGGAAGAACTGGCTCTTTTGCCAGGTGGAGACCGACGAGGGGATAACCGGGATTGGGGAAGGCACCGTCAATGGGTTCGCGAAGGCGACGGAAGCCGCCATCCATGAAATGTTCCAGCTCGTTGGAGGGATGGATCCGTTTGACACGAGCCGCTTAAGTCTCATGCTCTTCCGGGATTTCTTTTCCGATGGCGGCCAGATTCAGGGGGCCGCGTTGAGCGCCTTGGAAACGGCCTGTTGGGACATTAAGGGCAAGGCCTTGGGGGTGCCGCTCTATGAGCTTTTAGGTGGCAAAGTGCACGACCGATTGCGACTGTATGCAAACGGCTGGTACCAAGCGGATGAGGGCCGCACGCCGGACGCCTTTTACCGCCAAGCCCAAGAGGTGATACGGCGGGGCTACACGGCGCTCAAATTCGATCCCTTCGGAACGGCTTGGCGTCAGGTGGAGCGAAAGGAATTCCATTTGGCCTTGGACATTGTGGCTGCCGTGAGGGATGCCGTGGGGCCAGACGTCGATCTATTCATCGAAGGTCACAATCGTTTCTCGGTGGCCACGGCCCTTCAGTTCGCGGAGGCGATGGTTCCCTTCCAACCGAGTTGGTTCGAGGCCCCGGTGCCTCCGTATCGGATTTCATCGCTGGTTGAGGTCGCGCGCCACTCCCCAGTGCCGATCGCTTGCGGTGAAGACTATTACTGCCGCGAGCAGTTCTCCGAACTTCTCGGCCATGATGTCGTGAGCATTATCCAACTAGAGCCTCAGCACATGGGACTGACGGCCGCCCGCGATGTCGTGGGGATGGCGCATGCCTATAACGCGGTTACCGCCCCGCATAGTGCCCAGGGCCCGATTTGCTCCCTCGTGGCTGCCCACTTGAATGCCGCCAGCCCGAATTTCTACGTCCACGAATTCTTCGATGAGTTTAACGCCGAATGGGAAAGTCAATTGCTTACGCGCCCGGCCCGTAACGAAGGCGGCTATCTCGTTCCCCCGGATGAGCCGGGATTGGGCGCGGAACGCAATTTGGAGGAGATCCGGCGCCATCCCTACCAGCCGCAAAACTTCCTGCCGTTATTTCGAAGGGGTTGGGAGAAACGCCAAGGGCTCCGGGATTAATCTAAAAGATGCGTGGCGATCACACCTGATAACGGAGGGTTGCCCCGCCCTACGGGCGGACGCGTCGGCAATGCCTGGGGGCTTTCATCCGCCCGCATCGGCCACCCGCGACGGCTGGTGTGATGGGGTGTAGGCACAAACGGTCATACTGGCCGGGCGGAGATTAACGACCATCAACAGGGCGGGTGGAGGCATCCTGCGCACCGTTTTCCCGTACGCTTGGTGTCGCCTGGACAGGAACGGGGGCATGGTCTGGATCTGGCCTCTAGGCTACGTTGAGCCGTTGCCGGGTTTCGGTTCTTTTTGATTCCGTCGCCCATTTGTCCAACCGATCCCATGGAGGTCGACTTTACCATCTGTTTCGTGAGGCCCCCAATGGAGGCGTGTTATTTTGCTTAGGGACTATGCCATGGCGGTAGATTCCCTCGGTCTCAAGCGAACACTTCGTCATCTTCGTCATCGTCGGATTCGCCGATTAAGCTTTCGCCGTGAATGACTTGATCGCCAATGACCAAGCTCGGTTCCTGCTCACGCAGGGCCACAAAGAGGCTAATCACCTTTAAGATCCCCCAAGTCATCAACCCGTCGTACACGGTAATGACTCCCAACGCTAAGAGCTGAACGAAAAACTGATGAGGGTTGCCGTAAAATAGTCCCCTCACCGAGACGCCGGGGCTGTGGACGCCTAAGTATTCCATCATCGCCGGGTCGGCTAGAAGACCGGTCATCAATCCTCCCAAGGCACCGGCCACGTAGTGGGTGTGGAACACCCCCAAGGTATCATCGACGCGCGCAAACCAGCGCACGCGAGGCAGCCACCGCATGGTTATCCACGGAACCACGCCAGCCAGGACCCCGATGATGAGCGCTCCATAGCCGTTGACGTACCCGGCAGCGGGGGTAATGGCGACAAGCCCACAGATCATACCATTGATGGCGCCGACTAAAGAAGGGCGATTGGAGACCCAAACATCTAGAATCAACCAAGAAATGAGGGCCACAGCGGTCGCCACGTTGGTATTCAAGACGGCCGTGGCCGCATCGACATTGGCAAAATACGGGTCCCCGCCATTAAATCCGTTCCAACCGAGCCATAGAATCCCCGCGCCGGCCAACGCGATGATGAGATTGTTGGGGCGGAAGTCGCGCCGATCGCCAAGTAAACGGGGCCCGACGACGGCGGCGGCAACAAATCCCGAGATGCCCGCCCCGACATGAATGACGTAGCCTCCGGAAAAGTCTACCGCCCCTAATTGGGATAGCCATCCTCCCCCCCACAGCATAAAGGCGTTGACCGTGTACACCAAGAGCGACCAAGCGGGAACAAAAATCATCCAGGCTTTGAAATTCATGCGGCCTAACACCGCGCCTGCGAGAATTGCGGGGGTGATGGCGGCAAAGACAAATTGAAAGTATACCAACGAGGACTGAGGATATTGGAATTTCGGCATCAATCCCTGCAACAGCGGAATTGAGGCGCGCGATTGAATCGAGAGCTGAGACAAGACGGGATGCGGGACACCAACCGTCGCACTCAGGATTCCCGGCCCCAAATGCAGGGGGGATCCGAATCCCATGTTGAAACCTAGCAGTACCCACGTGACGAGGACGATGGCGAAGGCGTAAAAAACCATGAATGCCGAGTTGACGGCCCACTTCTTCTTGACGATGCCTCCATAGAGGATGGCAAGGCCCGGAGCCGTCTGCAGGCCGACCAGCGTGGCGGCCGTCAATTGCCAGCCATTGGTTCCCGGACTGAGATAATGAGGGGAGGGAATGAGCATCGCACATCGTCCTTTCGCTTGTATGTTAGGTATCCTACACAGAAATGTAATTCTGTGCAACAGAATTAGAAAACCTAACATAAAAATTATTAGGAAGTGGGGATCGGTGCCAAACAATATTCTGGCTATGATAATGTGACGTAAAATTTCCTGAGCTTATGTGAGGGAACGTGATCATGAAGCACCCTCAGCACCCGACGGTGGCCGACTTTTAGAGGTTGTGGCCCGTCATGGGCCCTGTGCCGTAGCTCCCATCCGCGGTCACGGTATCCTGGTGGAGGAGTGGAGAACGAACGTGCTGGAATGCGCCCGAATGCTGGTGCGCCCCAAAATCGGGGCGCTTACCCTTGGCGTGTTCCTCTGCGGTCTCAACGTGCAATGTTTGGCGAAAATGAAGTGAGGGGGATGGGTCGGCTGATAAAGTGCGCTTAGGACGTTCGGATAGCGGAAAGGACCAAAAGAGCCTCGTCGTCAGAGCGGATGGGGTCTCCATGAGCTTTGAGGGTCGGAACGTTGTTCGATTCTTCAGAGATTAGGCCTTTCGTTTCCATGGCGCATCTTTTGTTGTTCTTGCTGGCGCAAGATTTGTCGTTGAATTTTGCCCGTGGTGGTCATGGGCAGGGCGTCAACCAACGACACTTCCCGAGGATACTCGTGCGAGCCCAAACGGGTGCGGACAAGGGCCTTTATTTCCTCGGACAGTTTGTCTTCGGGAATGTTAGGGTGGGCGGGGACGATGAACGCCTTAATGATTTCCCCCCGAATCGGATCGGGTTTACCAATGACGGCAACCAGGGCCACATCGGGATGGTGCAAAATAATCTCTTCGATTTCCGTCGGGCCGATGCGGTAGCCTGCGGAGTTAATCATGTCGTCCACCCGTCCGACGAAATAGAGGTAACCTTGGTCGTCTTTTTTGGCCAAATCGCCAGTATGGATGCGGTGGTTCCGGGTTTTCGCCAAGGTCGCCTCGGGCCGGTTCCAATAACCCAGGAATCCGACCGGGTCGGAGACGCTCACGGTCACTTCGCCCACCTCGCCCACGCCCGCCTCGTGGCCATCCTCCGTCATCATGCGCACATCGTGCCCGTACGCAGCCCGTCCCATCGAACCAGGGATGGGGTCAAAGACGTCGGGCGCATTGCTGACAATCATATTCGCTTCCGTTTGCCCGTAGAATTCCGCCACATCGACTTTCAATGTGGAGCGAATCCAGTCGTAGATGTCGGCACCCAAGGATTCGCCGCCCGATGCCAGGGTACGTAAGTGCACGCCTGCCGGTGGCGTTCGGAGGACCGATCGCATCAGCCGCAGGGCGGTCGGTGGGAAGAAGATGTTTTGAATAGGAAAGCGGCGGAGAAGCTCCATAGCCTGCTCTGGGTCAAATTTTCTTGGTCGATAGGCGACCACCGGGACCCCGCAATACAAACTGGGCAACAGAACATCCAATAAGCCTCCAATCCATGCCCAATCCGCTGGGGTCCATAGCATGTCGTTTCGCGCAGGGAAGCTCTGATGCGACATGCTGACGCCGGGGAGATGGCCCAATAGCACGCGGTGAGCATGCAGCGCGCCCTTCGGGCTTCCGGTCGTCCCGGAGGTATAAATAATCAGGGCGGGATCGTCGCTACGAGAGGGGTGAGGGTCAAAGTCCGTCCGCGACCGTTCTATGAGGCGGCGCCAGGATAAAACGTCGGGGCTGACATCGTCCTCGCGACCGGTAAGAAGCACCCATTTGAGGGAACCCCACTCCGAGCGGATAGCGGCGAGGCGGGGCCAGTCTTTTACATCGGCAACCAGGGCCGCGATCCCGGCGTCCTTTATCCGATAGCTGAGAGCCTCGTCGCCGAATAAGGTGAAAAGCGGTACGGCGACAGCACCCACCAGGTACGTGGCCAGGTGCGTGATGGCAAGCGGGGCACTTTGAGACAAGAAGATGCCCACACGATCCCCAGGCCGAATTCCGAGCCCGCGGAGGCCGTTGGCCAACCGGGCGGACGCTTGCCGCAACTCACCAAACGAGTAGCGTGTACACCGAAAGTCTTCCTGTACATCAATGAGCGCCACCCGGTCGTCATCAACATGATCTGCTAGGATGGCGGCACCGATATTGAACCGGGCGGGAATATCCCATTGAAATGCTTGCCGGTGCGTCGTATAACGGTCTCTCATGGCTGACCTCCCATTGCAATTCGTTACCGTTTTTCCCGTCGTGTCTCGATCCCTCTATTCGCTTTCCCGCCCATTTTTCCTGCGACGGGTAATGTGAATAAATAAAATGTTAAGTTATTGACAGATATCGGAAACCCAATTATTATCGGGATTGTTAACCATAACCATCACTTCGGCCCAACACGGCTTACCATCAGCACTTTCCTCATGATACCGAGGTGATCGCCATGACGCGGCCTTTGCCGCGAAATCCTACTAATCCGTTGATGGCCGCACTTTATTGACGAAATCTGACATAGCTTCACTCGTCAGTAGCTGTTAAAAAGTCACACATGAATCGTTTCGGTGAAACGCGCGGTGGTGTCTCAAATTCCGTTAAATTGGGAGGCATTTCAATGACAAGAACGAAAATGGCAGCCGGAGGTGCCGTGGCCCTCTTGAGTGCCGGGTTGTTGGCGGCCTGCGGGTCTGGTTCCGCGGCAACAGGGGCATCGGGGTCGACAGTCACGATTGTATCGATTCGGGGAACGTCGGGTCCCACGGCGTCCTTGGGCGTACCAGGAAATAATGCGTTACAGACCGAAGTCAATGCCCTGAACGCCAAGGGAGGGTTGCTAGGGAAAAAAATTGTGTTGAAGTTCATTAATGCACAGGGAACCCCTGATCAAGCAACCAGTGATGCCCGTCAAGCAGTCTTAAACGATCACGCGGTGGCGTTATTTGGTGGGGTGAGTAGCGGTGATTTGGCGTATACGGAGCAGGTGGCGGCGAAATATAAGACCATCCTTTTCTCCTATACCGCGAATGATGCCGTGTTTACGCGGACGAAGGCGTTTACGCCCTACTTCTTTTCCATGGTGCCCAACACACTCATGGAGCCCATGGCCGTGGCTCGTCTCTTTAAAAAGAAGGGCTGGACGCGGATTTATACCATCTCGCCCAATTACTCGTACGGTCATGCGGAAGTGCAGGGATTTCTCAGCGCATTAAAGAAATTGGGGGTTCACTACACCTTATTGGGTGAACAATGGCCGGCTCTTGGAGCCCCGAACTTTACCAGTAATATCTCCGCCATTTTAGCCGCGCATCCCCAGGCCGTATTTGGCGGTATTTACGGGTCGGATCTCGTGACGTTTACGAAAGAGGCGCTCGGCTACAACTTGTTCCATAAAACGCACTTTGCTGCACAATATGGCGCGATTGATATGCAGACGCTGGGCAATTCTCTCCCGGTGGGGGCGATTGGATTTGCCCGGGGGGCTTGGTGGACCCTTAATTCGCCCCAGATCAAAGCCTGGGCGGAAAAATATCACGCGAAATACGGAAACTACCCTTCCTCATATTCGATGCTCGGTACCATAGCCTTCCAAGCCTGGGTGACGGGCGTTAAAAAGGCACACTCATTTTCCTCCAACAAACTCATTAAGGTGTTGCCGGGAGCGACTATCAGCACCCTCTTTGGCAATGTGACGATTCGCGCCTGCGACCATCAGGCTGAGCTACCAGAGTACGTGGGCCAGTTGAGTCAGACCAATACACCCTATCCCTTCGGAGGATACAATCCCAACTACACCCAACCAGCCAGTAAGATTCTCCCCGCCTGTCCCACAGGGCAATGATCGCGTGTTGGGGATGCATTCTAGAATAGGGGGTCTGCCCATGTCCGAATCCACTCTCATTATTCAAATTGTGTCGGGTCTCTCTCTCGCAGCGGTGCTGTTCATTGTGTCTAGCGGTATGACCCTCATCTTTGGCACAATGCGCGTCATCAATATGACGCATGGTTCGTTTTACATGTTCGGGGCTTATTTGTTGGCCCTGACGTTTACCCACTTCGACCATCGGATACTCAGCTTCGCCCTCGCGTTGTTGCTTTCAGCACTAGCTGTGGCGGTGCTGGGGATCATTATTGAATTTGTAGTCTTGCGTCGGCTCTACGCGGGGGAACATCTGTTGCAATTGTTGGCCACATGGGCGCTTATGCTGATTTTTGAAGAAGTGGCCTTAGACGTGTGGGGATCCGCGACCGTGACGCCCCCGAGTCCGGTCGAGATTTCCAGCACCTTCACGCTCGGCGGAGCCAACGTGCCGACCTTCGATATCTTTTTGGTGATTGTCGCTGCCCTTATTTTTCTGGGGTTGTGGCTCTTCACCAATCGTATGGGCATTGGACGGCTACTGCGGGCCGCCGTGGAAGATCACGAATTGTTGACCACGTTAGGGGTTAACGTGCGGCGACTCTACACGGTGGCCTTTGCCATTGGAGCCGGTCTGGCGGCGTTAGGGGGCGCCGCGATTGCCCCGCAAATTTCCGTCGGACCAGGCATCGACCTCAGCATTTTAGTGGAGTCGTTTGTGGTTGCCGTCGTTGGAGGCCTTGGC
>DAHWKG010000138.1:0-4401 GCA_027343765.1 Sulfobacillus sp. | reverse complement strand
GTTGCAAGGCCAAGAATGGACCTCGCTCGAGCGCCCGCTATGGGTGGTGGCGACGTCGCTGACCGAGCGTCAGCCATTGGTTTTCGGCCTCGGCGCCCCGGTTCGGCCGGAAATAGGCCGTCGGTTGCACCTCGGTTGGCAAGGCCAAGCGCTCGACTTGAGAACCGCGCTTCGTGCCTCCATAGCCGTCCCTGGCTTGCTCTCGCCCGTCCCTTGGGGGGATCATTGGTTGGTTGATGGCGGGGTGGTGGACGACTATCCGGTGGACGTGGCGGCATGGATGGGAGCGGACCAGATCATCGGGGTGTGGGTCGATGAAGTGCAGCCCGCCCGTTTTCCGGCCCGTTGGAATGCCCTCCATATTCTCCAAGGAAGCATGACGGCCATGATTCGCGAGCTATCTGTGTTGCGCCAACGTCAGATCACGGTTCCGGTGACCACCGTGCGCCTGGAAATGGACGGCGGTCACCGCGTGTTCGACCGGGTGACCGCCATTATGGATCGAGGCTACCAACGAGCACGGGCGCAAGCAGCGGAGATGGAGGGGCTCACTAACGTCGGTGTTTAGAGGCGCGTTTGGCGTGATGAGGATCGTGATGAGGCTTTTTATGGTCCTTCTTTTCCGCGTTCACGTGGGCGTTTAGGCTTAACGCCGTTAGCTTGCCTTGAACTTTCTCGACGCGGGCGGTGATGTACATATGCTGACTGGTAATCGCCGCGAGCATACCGGCGGCGGTTCCGTTGGCTTCAAGGTGGAGATCCGTCTTTCCTGTGACGTATAGGGTCACGTTGCCATTGAGAGTCTTGATCTTGATGGTTGAGCTGCCCAGAATCTGGCCCACGTTCCCCGTTTCATAGACTCCGTGAACCACGTAGGGTTTCATTTGGGGCTTAGCATCCTTGTGATGACCGTCGGCAAATGTAGCGCCGGATATGAGAAGTGCACCGGCTGCGGCGGCGGCTGTGATGGGACCGAGCGTCTTCCACATAGCTTGTCTCTCCTTTGGTAAGATGCGATACGTAACCAGATCTATTCGCTACGCCGTTCGACACCCCTCTTTTTGGATCGACTTTTCTTCTCTAGGGCACAAGACTAGGAGGAATGGATGTCATCGATGGACCGTCCGTGAGAACGGCTTGGAGGATCACGACTGTTTCTAGGAGACCGGACCAACGGGTCGTTGTCGGAACAGGTGCCAGACGAATGATGTCCGGGTAGCGGAAGTCGGCGACCACCCGACGCTGGCGAAGTCGAGTACTCAGATCGCGACCGCAAGGATGAGAGAGGGCTAAGTGTCCCCCACGCATGGAGGCCGGGGTAACGATTTTTACGCCATACGGCACCAGAAAGGCTTCCACTAACCGCTGGAGGAGGTGGACGAGCTTGGTCGAGCGCTGCCATAGATTCTCTATCCCCACCTCGTTAAGCGTCAAGAGGGACCCCTCCAAAGCGGCCAGCGCAAGAATGCTCGGAGTACCTAACTGCAAGGCATGGGTATCAGGAGCTCCGAGAAATTGATCCGTCATGCGAAATTGCTGATCGTGAGCGGACCCCCACCAGCCCTGTAAACCGGGACGAAGGGGCCAGTGACGTCGGTGAACAAAAGCCGCCCCAGGAGAACCGGGCCCTCCATGGAGGTATTTGTACGTGCAAAAGACCGCGGCGTCTACCTCGACGTCGTGTAGGCGATGCGGAAAGAGACCGGCGGAATGGGACAAGTCCCAAATGACGAAGATCCCCTGCCGTCGAAGCTCGCGGGTTAGGGAGACGATTGGCAGGCGCTGGCCCGTGGTAAAAACGACGGATGGCAGAACCGCGAGTGTGACATCGCGACGAGCTTTCCGCAAGATCTCGTCGGGGTCCAATAGACCGTCCGATGCGGGTGGGACGACCACCAAGCGTTCCCCGGCCATGCGCGATTGGAGAAAACTTTCCACCGCATAGCGGTCGGTGGGAAATGCCAGTCCATCAATGAGGATGCTGCCGCCCTGATAGAAGGTGGCTAGCAGTTGGTGGAGCATGACGGTGGTGGACGATCCTAGGGTGACCTCGCCGGGAATGGCGCCAATCAATGGCGCGAGCAGGGCCGAAACCTCCTCGACGCGGGTCAACCAGGGAGGGACTGCTTGATCCCAACCTAGGACGGCTAAGTTCGCCCATTCGTCTAAAGCGACTTGAATGCGCTCCTGACTGCGGATACTCATGAGCCCCAGGGAGTTGCCGTCGAAATAGAGCATATCGGCCGGTGTAACAAATTGGTCTGGGAGCGAAGCAAGCCTATCGGCCGCTTCCGATGCTTGAGTAATTTCGGTCCAGTTCATGATATCGAATCCCTTCGTTGGCAGTACTCTCCCGAGATTCGTCTTCGGCACGGCGAACTCCTTTTGGGGTCGACAATGATCGGGACGGGGACACTAGCCCCATGGCCCTTAACTGATGTACCATCCTAGAAAAAAGAAGTAAGTCCAAGCCCAATATCTTTTATACGAGGAGGATTGAAGATGTTCACCAATGATTGGCGCGTCACGCGGAACTTCCGCGCGGCGGAGGCCGATGTTTGGCTGGTGTCGGATTCGGCCTACGAGAAACACGTTCCGGGGGGCTTTGCCTATATCGGGATTTGATTAAGACCAGCGTGGGCGATTTGAAAAACAGTGGTGGGCGACCTGCGGGCACAATTACAGCAGGACTCTTCATCGGCCATTTTGCCAAAAAGACGCCATGGGTTCATTTGGACATTGCTGGCCTTTCGTTTTCTGGGGAGGGGGGTCACGTTGGCGCCGGTGCCACTGGGTATGGTGTGGCCACCCTGGTGGAGCTGTGCCGCCAATGGGAATGATCGGACTTCCCAATTTTAGTCAGGGTTAGTATGGGACGACGATCCCTGTTAGCCCCTTTGGACGGGGGATGTCCCAAATCCTGACACGCGTTCCAAAAGAATAGACTTGGCTCCAGGTAGAAATTTCCGGACAATGAGTCTAGACCTTTTCTGCCATTGCTTAGAGACTCCAACTTTGCCGGGGGGCGCCGCCATGATCGTGCTTGAACAGATTGCCAAAACATATCCCGGCCGACGTCGTACGCCGGCCCTCGTCAATATCAACCTCACCGTTCACGAGGGGGAATTTGTCGCGGTCGTGGGTCCGTCCGGATCCGGGAAGTCCACCCTCATGAACATTCTCGGATTGCTCGATCGGCCTAGCGAGGGACGCTACTGGCTTCAGGGTAACGAAGTGCAACGCTGGTCGGATCGACGATTGGCGTCGCTTCGAAACCGCACTATCGGGTTTGTGTTTCAATCCTTCAATCTAGTGCCGACGCTTACGGCGCGGGAAAACGTGGAATTGCCGTTGGTGTATCGAAACGTGCCCCCGCGTCGCCGCCGTGAGGTAGCGGATTATTGGCTTCGGAAGTTGGGCCTCGACCATCGCCTCGACTATCGTCCCCACGAACTATCCGGAGGTCAGCAACAACGTGCCGCCGTGGCCCGTGCCATGGCTGCAGAGCCGCGATTACTTTTGGCGGACGAGCCTACCGGCAACCTGGACGAGAAAACAAGCCAAGAGATGATGCGGGTCTTCAAGCAGGTGCAACGGGAGGGCCAAACGGTGGTATTGATTACGCACAACAGCGACTTTGCGGCTATGGCGGACCGCGTGGTGAGAATTGAAGGTGGCCAATTGGCCTCTTGTACGGAGGGGAGGTCTCATGCGTATCGATGATTTGGCCCGCCAGGCATGGCGCCCGTTATGGACGTACAAGCTTCGTACGGGGCTCAGTTTATTAGGAATCGTCATAGGCGTGGCGGCCGTCATTGCCCTCATGACGTTGATGCGTTCAACGTCAAACAGTGTCGGCAGTCGGATCGAAAGTCTTGGCAGCAATCTCGTGGTGGTCACGATGAATCCCATGATTTCGGCAAGCAATAGCAACCATGATCTCACACAGCAGGAGGCGGACCAGCTCATCCACATGAGGGGGGTCTCCGTAGGAGCCCCCGTTGACTATGAGACGAGCGCCGTGGTGCGCGGAGCACGCGAGGCGGCGGCGACAGTTTATGCCAGCACACCCCCGCTGACCACTGTGCTCCAATATCGTCTCGCGTATGGGCGATTTCTCACCGGGGTCGACGAAAGTCAGCACTTAAATGTGACGGTATTAGGTGCAGAGACAAGCCGGACGTTGTTTGGGCGAGCCAACCCGGTCGGACGTACGGTCCTCATCGACGGGCAGCCCGACACGGTGGTGGGCGTTTTGGCTGCCAAGGGAGCGTTCTTCGATGTCAATCAAGACGCCGTGGCCATGGTCCCGTTGTCCCAGTTCCGCGCCTTCCATGGAGCCCAAGCCATTGACTCCGTCTATCTCAGGGCTAATCCGAAGATATCGGTGAGCGCCTTGGT